>NZ_JAFMOT010000150.1:0-36821 GCF_019049695.1 Rahnella perminowiae | reverse complement strand
GATGGGAAGGGTTGGGGTGGGGGATTAAGAGCAGATCGGAATGCGGAAGCTTTTACTATTTTATGGTTTGCTAAACCCCCACCCAGCCTCCCCCTTCGCAGGGGGAGGAGCACGCCTGCGACTTCTGCAACTCCTTGCAAACCATTAAATTTATCTGGAATCATCACCTCAGTTTCGTTCTTAGCCACTTGGTTTAGTCACGCGCTTTACGCTATAGTCGCGTCGCTGCGGCAAAATCCGCAGCCGGGCGTGAGAACCCGTCTACTCTACTAGTGACAGCATAAATTTTGCGTCACCGCTTTTGCCTACCCGTTATACATACTTTTGATAGTATTTATGACGTTCTATGGTGGCTCAGGCGGGGCTGACTTCGGTCAGGCCGGTAGCTAGTGGAGCCGGTATTCTCACCCCCGTCTGGGCTACCACCCAAGAGCGTGAGAACTCCAGTGGTAGCTTTACAACTAATCCACTGGAAATTGAATGATGAAAACTTCACATAACCCTACCTATTTACCTTTCCCCCATTCCCCTGTGATCCTGACCACAGGAGCACAAACTCATGAATAATCAAGACTGGCATCAGGCAGATATTATTGCGGCGTTGCGTAAGAAGGGCACGACATTGGCGGCGGTATCACGGGCTGCGGGGTTAAGTTCTTCGACGCTATCGAATGCGCTTTCGCGTCCGTGGCCGAAAGGGGAAATACTGATTGGTCAGGCGATTGGCGTGCATCCTGCTGTGATCTGGCCGAGTCGTTATTACGACCCGAAAACACATCAGTTAATTGAACGCCGTACACGAAATCATTAGGTGCAAATTATTGAGCGGGCAGGGCATCAGTAATGATGATCATCCTGCCCGCTCGTTTAAACCAACAGCAATTACTTATTCTTCACCTGCAATCCGCGCGGCAGGTTGTTGTTATCCACCTGCGGTAAACCGGTAGAGGCGGAAGAAGTCAGCAAGCCTGTCTCAACGTAGTTTTGCAGTTTCTCGCGGGTATCGGTGATATCCAGGTTACGCATGGTCAGCTGACCAATACGGTCATCTGGTGAGAACACAGAATCGCCTTTTTCCATGGTCAGACGCTCTGGTTTGTAAGTCAGGTTCTCAGACACGGTATTCATGATGGTGTAGTCGTTGCCGCGACGCAGTTCCAGAGTGACTTCACCGGTGATTTCGCTGGCGACCCAACGCTGAGCGGAGTCACGCAGCATCAGTGCTTGTGGATCGAACCAACGGCCCTGATACAGCAGACGACCCAGAACACGGCCATTTGCGTGATATTGCTCGATGGTGTCTTCGTTATGAATACCGGTCAGCAGACGCTCGTAAGCGATGTGCAGCAGTGCCATCCCCGGGGCTTCGTAGATGCCACGGCTTTTGGCTTCGATAATACGGTTTTCAATCTGGTCGCTCATACCCAGACCATGACGTCCACCGATGCGGTTGGCTTCCATCATCAGCTCAACGCTGTCATCAAAGGTTACGCCGTTCAGTGCAACCGGATAACCACGCTCGAAACGAACAGTCACCTCTTCAGCTTTCACGACTACATTCTCGTCCCAGAATTTTACGCCCATGATCGGGTTAACGATTTTGACGCCGGAATCGAGGAATTCCAGATCCTTGGCTTCGTGCGTTGCGCCCAGCATATTGGAGTCAGTAGAGTAGGCTTTCTCGGTCGACATTTTGTAATCGAAACCGGACTGAATCATGAATTCAGACATCTCATGACGGCCACCGAGTTCATCAATAAAGTCGGTATCCAGCCACGGTTTATAAATTTTCAGTTCAGCATTGGTCAGCAGGCCGTAACGATAGAAGCGCTCAATGTCGTTACCTTTATACGTGCTGCCGTCACCCCAGATATTGACGCCATCTTCTTTCATCGCAGCCACCAGCATGGTACCGGTAACGGCACGGCCCAGCGGTGTGGTGTTGAAGTAGGTGACACCTGCGGTGGTGTTGTGGAATGCACCACATTGAATGGCGGCAATCCCTTCTGCAACCAGCTGCTTACGGCAGTCAATCAGACGGGCTTTCTCTGCACCATATTCCAGCGCTTTACGCGGGATAGCATCGTAATCGTCTTCATCAGGCTGACCCAGGTTGGCCGTGTAGGCATAAGGGATGGCCCCTTTTTTCTGCATCCACAGCAGGGCTGCACTGGTGTCCAAACCGCCGGAGAATGCAATCCCCACACGCTGATTAATCGGAAGGTGCTTGAGAATAGTTGTCATCGTTAGATCCTGTATGAATGGGGTCTGTCTGCTTAAGGTTTCAATGCCTATATTGATATCGCAAAACCGGCGTCGGGTAAAAGAGATTTTGCATATTTATGTAAATTTTATCGCATAACTATCTAGTTGTCATGCCCTCAAAGCGGCATTTGATTCAAAATTATTCACTGTACGCGCAAGCCCTCGACACTCTGCAGGGGCAAAATCAGTATCGTTTTCAGGCTGTTTTCAATGCAACCGATAATCTCTTCACGCGGGCCGAGGCGCCAGTCATCGCCTGCATAAAACTCTTCCAGGATCTTATCCATACTTTCGATACTCTCAAATGCACGGATCAGGTAATAGCAGTCCGGATTATGCAACGAATTACCGAATGACACGACATCGATTGCGCAGCGGCGATGCAGGGGAACGCTGATTTCACTCATGATGCGATGAAACGCGGCTCCCATACCCGGTTGTAAGGTGTATTGCAGAATCTCTACGGTTCTTGTATCAGCACTCATTATCTCATCCCTGTTGAAAACTTGAGGTTTCAGCATACGCGAAAATGATGGGTTTTTTGTCGCATCGTCCTTAAATTCCCTCCAGCGGCAGTACATCCAGCGGTTTGATTTCCCTGAGCACAAACGAAGTTTGCATCTCCTTGATGCTTGGTAAGCGGCGTACCACTTCCATCGCGAAACTGGAAAAACTGTCGAGATCTTTCGCCACCACCTGCAACAGAAAATCTGCGTCTCCGGCAATGGCATAACAGGCTATTACCGAAGGTAGTGCGCCAACCTGTAACTCGAAACGTTGTGCATCTTCCTCGCTGTGACTGTCGATTTTCACCCGGATAAAGGCCAGCAACCCCAGCCCGATTTTTTTCCGGTCGATATTCGCCTGATAGCCGGTGATCACGCCGCTGTCTTCCAGCTGTTTCATGCGCCGCCAGCAGGGTGATGCCGCCATGCCCACTTTTTCGGCCAGCTCCTGATTGGTCATTCTGCCCGAACCCTGAAGCTGTTTAAGAATGCGAAGGTCTGCCGGTGAAATTTCAGATATGGACATAATCTGCCTTTTAAATGTGATTTTTAGAAAGAGATAACCAAATTAGGGCATTTTACCGCGCAAAAAGAAAGCACCTTTCCGCAGCTTAACGCTATCATTTTTGTCATCAATAATGATGAAAAGGGCGGACAAAATGGCAAATAACCTGCGGGTGGCAATTATCCTCAATCCTGAACTCCCGCCGGGATTACTGGCAAATACAGCAGGTGTGATTGGTATCGGATTAGCAGCAAAATTCCCGATGCTGGCAGGCACTTCTCTGAGCGATGTGAAGGGCGTCACGACCGATACTATCTCTAAAACTCCGTTGCCCATTTTGCAGGCCACGCCCGATCACATTAAGGCGCTGATGTTTAAAGCACTGGATGCCGGAGGCGAGCACGGCGTGGTGCCGTTCCCGGCATTTGCCCGCACTATGCATCAGTTCGAACAGTACGAAACCGCTTTTCCGCTGCGGGATTTATACGATGAAGTTATAGATGGCGTCGGGCTGGTGGGGCCGGAAAAATGGATTAAATCGCTGACCGGTAATCTGAAGCTATTGCGCTAACGTGTTGAAGCAACGGGTATAAAAAAGACCGAATACAGGGTTCGTATTCGGTCTGAGCGTTTTGCTAATCCGTATTCAGTTCGTCGCTTTCAGCTGCGGATAGCGTTTGAAAATTGTCAGACACCAGACGAATGCGACGCAGCCGATCAGGCCACCGGCGTAGCCGACGTTGCTCATTTCCAGATGCAGACTCACCTGATTACCGATAAGTGCACCGGCACCGATACCGATATTATAAATACCGGAAAGCAATGCCATTGAGACGTCAGTCGCGTCGGTCGCCAGCGTCAGGACGCGCACCTGCATCGCCAGGCCGATAATCATCATCGCCAGCCCCCAGATCACGCAAAGCACTGAAATCGCGACCGGATTCATGACTGCCACAAATAACAGTAGCATGCTAAGCGTGACCAGTAAGATCGGGCCGCTGAGCATGGCAGCCGGGAAGCGGTTGCCGAGCAAACTGAACGCAATGCTGCCGAGAATGCCGGCGCCGCCGAAAATAAGCAGCAGGAAAGTCGTGAAGTTTTCACCCATGTGGGCCACGCTCTGGATAAACGGTTCGATATAACTGTACGCCGTATAGTGAGCGGTCACTATCAATGCGGTAAGCAGATACATACCGACCAGTGCCGGGCGGCGGAATAACATCGGCACACTTTTCAGGGAACCGGTATGTTCACTTGGCAACGGTGGCAGCAGTTTAATCAGACAAATCAGCGTCAGCAGCGCAACGATGCCGATGCTCATAAAGGTGGTACGCCAGCCAAGATACTGCCCGATCAGGCGGCCCAGCGGTAAACCAAGTACCATCGCCAGCGCGGTGCCGGTCGCTAACATACTGAGTGCCTGCGTCTTTTTACCGGCCGGTGCCACCCTGATCGCCAGCGAGGCGGTGATCGACCAGAAAATGGCATGGGCGAGGGCGATACCAACGCGTGAGGCCACCAGACTCCAGAAACTCCAGGAAATGACAGATAACACATGGCTGGCGATAAACAGGCAAAAGATAACGATCAGCAGGCGCTTTCGTTCAACATTGCGGGTTAACAGCATCAGTGGCAGCGACATCAGCGCGACAACCCACGCATAAATGGTCAGCATCAGGCCGACCTGTGCTGTCTGCATATTGAAACTGGCGGCGATGTCGGAGAGTAACCCAACGGGCACAAATTCGGTGGTATTGAAGATGAATGCGGCAATAGCCATCATCACAACGCGAAGCCATGCTGTCCTGCGCGAAACGGTATCTGATTGCATTGAAATTTATGACTTATAAGAAGATGTTGGAATCAGGCATCTGTCTGGCAGACACCTGTTGAACACATAGTGTGTTTTATTTGTTCGAAAAATGGAACAGAAAATTGGCCTGTCAGATAAATCTTCAGGCAACAATTTTAGTGATGGAAACTGAGACGCAGGTCACTGTGTTTTATTGCGGATGCCAGCACCAGTGCCACGGCTCGTAAATAAATCCCCACGGATTACCCTGCGGAAATGACATCACGAACCCGAAGCGGGCAGCGTTATTTTCCAGCCACGTAAAAGCCGCGGTTTCGCCGAAAACACCTGTCACCTCATCGCAGCCGGGGGTATTGATGTCCACCGCGCAGCCGGTGTGATGTTCACTGCATCCTGGCGGGGCCAGTGAGGTGAAGAAAACTTCCGGTGCAATGCCTGCATGTTGTTTGGTGCGGATTAAATCAGCCTGATAACTCAGGCTTCGGTAGGCGGAAACCAGATAAATGGCCACGCCGTCTGCGGCAGCATGCTGTTTCATGGTGTGCCAGGCGGCAGAAGCGGGGGCGGTCAGACGGTATATTCTACCGGTGTCAGCATCGGTTTCCGTCTCCACCAGTAAGTGTTCACTTACGTCTTCGAAATACGGCAGTGTGCGGTGTGCAATAACCGCCGGATCGATATGCAGACCCCGCAGTATCTGCTCCGTTTGCGCCTTAAGTTGCGCCTGTCTCATGCCGGTTCGTCCCCCGAACGACCCATCACCTCGTTCATGGCCTCCGTCATCGCTTTACCTGCTGAGCGCATCGACTGCTGATAACGTGAGGCGGCGGCCACGAATGCATTAAGAAGCTGTGTGTCCTGCTTATTTTGCTGATATTCAGGATGCCATTGCACGCCGAGGCAAAAATCATAGTCCTCGCATTCAATGCCTTCGATCACCCCGTCGGGTGCATATGCATTCACGATGCAACCGGGCCCCACGGTTTTCACCGCCTGATGGTGCGAACTGTTAACATCGTAATTATCGCGATCCACGCAGCGGCTGAGCAGCGAACCTTCAACGATTTCTACCGGATGGTGCGCACGTTTTTTTCCGCCTGCGTTTTCGGTGTCAATGGTGGTGCTGTGTTCAAGGGCATCGGGTAACGCATCGGGAATATGCTGATACAGCGTGCCGCCGGTTAACACGGCGAGCAACTGCTGACCGCCGCAAATCCCGAGCAGCGGCATGTTGCGCTGCATGGCACCTTTGACGATGGCTTTTTCAAATTCGGTACGGGCGGGTTTCAGGCGAACCTGATCACTGGTTTGTGGTTCATTAAACAGTTCAGGCGGCACGTCAAATGCCCCGCCGGTCACGACAATGGCATCGCACAGCGCCAGGTATTCATCGGCCAGCGTCGCGTGATGCGGCAAAGCCAGCGGTACCGCGCCCAGTTCCGCCAGGCTGGTCATATAGTTCTGACGCAAGGCATACCACGGATAATCGGCATAGCCACCGGCCTCCTCACTGTCGAGTGTTACCCCAATGACCGGCCTGGATTGAAATTTTGTCTGCATTCGCCTGAGTCCCTGCATGGAGATGAAAAACAATCAGAAATTTCACCATATCAAGCCGCGGCTGGCGCAAACAATATAAATTATCAATAGGTCATATTTTCAGGATTTAGCTCTGGTTTTATAACCCTGTAAGGTGTGTGGGCAGAGGGAATTTCGCGCTATTCCCGGGTTTTCCTGACAAAATTCTAAAGCAGCCTGACACTTGCTGATGCTTTTCTGTCGCCATCTTCAATATTCATTCTCATTTAGTTCTTAACATTAGCAGGCGTGAAAGGATAAATTAGCGGGTATCATTCATCCTGCTGAATGAAATAAAAATTCTTAATTGTTAGCAAAATCTTTACGTTGTCCTAAAAACAGCCATTGACGCTTTTAGAGATAATGTGTTTTTGACTGATATTGAAAATCTCTGGTTGAAGGTCATTTTTCAGCTGTTTTCTTCTCATTATTACTGCGAAACCAAGAAATTTATGCTGCCGACTGCCTCGTCTCGTCCCAAAAAACACACATTCCTGTGGATTGTTGTCGCCATTATCGTTGCCGCGATCCTGGTCTGGTTCTTTGCTTTTCACCACAGTGCGTCCGATCCTTCTGCCCAGAAAAAGCCGGGCCGTAGCGGCATGCGCGCGATGCGCGGCCAGATGATGGCGGGGATGGCAACACCGGTACAGGCCGGAAAGGCCACACAGGCGGACGTGCCGGTGTATTTGCGCGCGCTGGGTACGGTCGTGGCGAATGCCACGGTGACGGTGACCAGCCGGGTTGATGGCCAGCTAATGAAGGTGTACTTCACCGAAGGGCAGAAAGTGGCGCAGGGGAAGTTACTGGCGCAGATTGACCCGCGCAGCTATCAGGCGACGCTGGATCAATATCAGGGCTCACTGGCCCAAAATCAGGCGCTGTTGAAAAGTGCTGAACTGACGCTGGCACGCTACCGCAAATTGTATGCGCAGGATTCCCTGGCACGTCAGGATCTGGAAAGCCAGATCGCGACCGCGGGTCAGTATGCCGGTGCCGTCAAAGCCGATCAGGCACAAATCGCCGCCGCAAAACTGAATATTGAATTTGCGAAAATTACCGCGCCGGTCAGCGGGCATGTCGGTTTACGACTGGTCGATCCGGGCAATATGGTCTCCAGTTCCTCCACTACCGGCATTGTCACCATTACCCAGACTCAGCCTATCGCCGTCACTTTCAGTGTGCCGCAAAGTAATCTGCAAACCCTGCTGAAAGCGTTGCGTGGGGGAAATCTGTTGCCAACCACGGCTTTTGATCAGAACGGCAGTGAAGTGCTCGGACAAGGGAAACTGCAATTTATCAGTAACGAAATTGATACCAGTACCGGCAGCATCAAGCTGAAAGCATTATTCGATAACGCCGATGAAAAACTTTATCCGAACCAGTTTGTGAACGCCCGCTTACAGGTGGCGACGCTGAAAGACACCACCGTGATCCCGGCGGCGGCATTGCAACTGAGCAGTGACGGTGACTTTGTTTATATTGTGAAAGCCGACAGCACCATTGAGCGTCGCAGCGTGAAATCCGGCCCGGATTTTGGTGATGACCAGGTAGCGATTTTGTCCGGCGTAGCGCCGGGAGAGCAGGTGGTGACTACCGGTATTGACCGGCTGAACAACGGCACTAAAGTCGAGATTGTGACACCAGGCTCAGACGATGCTGTCGCCGCAGGCAGTTCGTCGAAAGAACGTGAGCAACGCGGTGGTGTAGATAAGGCTACGACGGGTGCGGATAAAACGGCTGTCGCTCCGCAGGTAAACCAAAACACTGCCGGTAAAGACAGCGGGTCTAAATGAATCCTTCACGCCTCTTTATTCTCCGGCCGGTCGCGACCATCCTGCTGATGGTCGCCGTGCTGTTGTCGGGAATTTTTGCCTACAATATGCTCTCGACTTCGGCGCTGCCGCAGGTTGATTACCCGACCATTCAGGTTACCACGCTGTATCCGGGGGCCAGCCCGGACGTGATGGCTTCCGGTATTACCGCACCGCTTGAGCGTCAGCTCGGGCAGATGGCGGGGCTGAGTCAGATGTATTCCACCAGCGCCAGCGGTTCCTCCATTATCACGCTGAAATTCTCGCTGGATTTGTCCCTTGATGTGGCTGAGCAGGAAGTGCAGGCGGCGATCAATGCCGCTGACAGCCTGCTGCCCAGCGATTTACCGAATCCGCCGACCTATAAAAAAGTCAACCCGGCGGATGCGGCAGTGCTGACACTGGCCGCAACGTCTGAATCGCTGCCGCTGACCAAAGTGCAGGATCTGGTGAATACCCGCGTGGCGCTGAAATTGTCACAAATTTCCGGCGTCGGTATGGTGACGCTGGCAGGAGGAAATCAGCCTGCGATCCGCGTACAGGTAGATCCGCGTAAGCTGGCGGCGCATAACCTCAGCATGGAAACTATCAACACGCTGATCGGCAACAGTAACGTCAACGGTTCCAAAGGCGGCTTTGACGGCCCGCATCATTCCATCACTATTGATGCCAACGATCAGCTGCGCACCGCAGATGAATACGGCAATCTGATCATCAATTATGAAAACGGGGCAGCGTTGCGTTTGCACGATGTTGCGACGCTCTCCGAAGCACCGGAAAATCAGTACCTTTCTGCATGGGCCAATAAGCAACCGGCGATCATTATCAGCGTTCAGCGTCAGCCGGGCGCGAACGTGATTCAGGTCGTGGATGCTATCAAAGCACAGTTGCCGAAATTGCAGGAGTCCCTGCCGGAGTCCGTCAAAATCAGCGTGGTTTCGGACCGGACACAAACCATCCGTGCCTCGATCAGCGATGTTCAGTTTGAGTTATTGCTGTCTATTGCGCTGGTGGTCATGGTCACCTTCCTGTTCCTGCGCAATGTCGCGGCGACGCTTATCCCAAGCGTGGCCGTGCCGCTCTCACTGGTCGGCACCTTTGGCGTGATGTATCTGTGCGGTTTCAGCCTCAATAACCTTTCGCTGATGGCGCTGACCATCGCCACCGGTTTTGTTATTGATGACGCTATCGTGGTGGTAGAAAACATTTCACGACGACTCGAGGAGGGTGAAACACCGATGCAGGCGGCGCTGAAAGGCTCGCAGCAGATCGGCTTCACCATTATTTCCCTGACTTTCTCGCTGATTGCCGTGTTGATCCCGTTGTTATTTATGGGGGATGTGGTCGGGCGCCTGTTCCGTGAATTCGCCATTACGCTGGCGGTGTCGATTCTGGTGTCGATGATCGTGTCGCTCACCCTGACACCGATGTTATGCGCCTATTTACTGCGTCACACGCCGGAAGAAAAACAGAGCAAGTTTTATCGTAAAGGCGGTGAGTTTTTCGACAAGCTGATCGCCGGTTACGACCGTATGCTGATCGTGGTGCTGAACCATCAGAAGATCACGCTGCTGGTGGCCGCCGCGACGTTAGTGTTCACCGCGTTGCTGTATGTGATTGTGCCAAAAGGGTTCTTCCCGTCGCAGGATACCGGCATGATCCAGGGGATCACCGTGGCGTCACAGGATGTCTCCTTCAGCGAAATGGGGCGTCGTCAGCAATTACTGACCGCTGCCATCCTCAGTGATCCGGATGTGGAAAGCGTTTCCTCTACCATCGGCGTGGACGGCAATAATACCAGCCTGAACAGCGGGCGTTTGCAGATCAGCCTGAAAACCTTTGATGAACGCAGCGAACGTGCACCGGCAATCATTGAGCGCCTGAAACAGGAAACCGCAGGCGTACCGGGCATTACACTTTATATGCAGGCTTCGCAGGATCTGACCGTCGACGATCAGGTGACGCCAAGCCAGTACCAGTTCACGCTTGATGATTCCGACAGCGAAAATCTGGTGGAGTGGACACCGAAGCTGATTGAGAAACTCAGTGCATTGCCTGAGTTCAGCGAAGTCGTCAGTAACCTGCAAAATCAGGGGCAGATTGCTTACGTAGAACTGGATCGCGATGCTGCTGCACGCTACGGGATCACGGCATCTGACGTCGATACTGCGCTGTACAACGCTTTCGGTCAGCGGCTGGTTTCCACCATCTTTACCCAGGCGAATCAGTACCGCGTCGTGCTGGAAGTGGCGCCGCAATTCCAGCAGTCACCGGCCTCTTTTGACGATGTCTACCTGGCGACTAACAACAGTACTTCGACCTCCGGCACGGTGGCGACCACCACCAGCAGTACATCTTCTACGTCTGACAGCGGCACCTCGACCACAACCACTAATGCCGGTGCCACCAATGGCATGGTCAAACTGACGTCGGTTGCCAAAATCCACATGCGCACCGGTGCGCTGTTGCAGGCGCGTCTCAACCAGCTACCGGCAGTAACGGTGTCGTTTAACCTCAAAGACGGTTATTCACTGGAGCAGGCGCAACAGGCGATTAAAACGACTGTGGCCGATATCGCGATGCCGGACAGTATCACCCTGCGTTATCAGGGGGCGGCGGCGTCGTTTGAAAGTGCCACCGGCAACACGCTGTGGTTGATCCTTGCCGCGCTGCTGACCATGTATGTCGTGCTCGGTATTCTGTATGAAAGTTTTATCCATCCGGTGACCATTCTGTCCACATTACCATCAGCGGCGGTGGGCGCCTTGCTGTCGCTGATCTTTGCCGGTACGGAATTCAGCCTGATCGCGCTGATCGGGGTGATCCTGCTGATCGGTATCGTGAAAAAGAATGCCATTATGATGATCGATTTTGCGCTGGATGCGGAAAATAAACAGGGGCTTTCGCCGCGTGAGGCGATTCATCAGGCGTGTTTACTGCGTTTTCGTCCGATCATGATGACGACGATGGCTGCTTTGCTCGGCGCACTGCCGCTGATGCTGGCGAGCGGATCCGGCGCGGAACTGCGTCAGCCGCTGGGGCTGGTGATCGTCGGCGGCCTGATCTTCAGTCAGATCCTGACGCTGTTCTCCACGCCGGTGATCTACCTGATGTTTGACCGGCTTTCTCACCGCCTCAATCCACGTCACCGGCGTGCAGCGAAGCAGGCGGAATAAATGAACATTTCGCGTTTCTTCATCTTTCGTCCGGTCGCAACATTACTGCTGACGATGGCGATACTTCTGCTCGGTTTGCTTGGGTATCGCCTGCTGCCGGTCGCGCCGCTGCCCCAGGTGGATTTTCCGACCATTCTGGTCAGTGCCAGTCTGCCGGGTGCCAGCCCTGAAACCATGGCGGCAACGGTAGCTACGCCGCTGGAAAGGGCGCTCGGGCAAATCGCCGGTGTCACGGAAATGACCTCGCGCAGTTCGCAGAGTTCGACCAGCATTATCCTGCAATTCGATCTTGATCGCGATATCAATGGGGCGGCGCGTGACGTGCAGGCGGCGATTAATGCCTCCCGTGCGTTATTGCCGAGCAGCATGCCGTCGCTGCCAACTTACCGCAAAGCCAACCCGTCGGATGCGCCGATTATCATGCTGGCCCTGACCTCGGCTACGCGCAGTAAAGGTGAACTGTATGATATTGCCTCGAGCCAGTTGCAACAGAAAATCGCACAGGTCAACGGCGTCGGTCAGGTTTCACTGGTGGGTTCTGCACTGCCGGGCGTGCGCATTGATTTGCGTCCTGAGGCGGTCACGTCTTATGGCATCTCTCTCGATACCATTCGCACTGCGATTGCCAACAGTACCAGCAATTTGCCGAAAGGCTTGCTGCAAGGTTCGGATCAGTCATGGATGATTGAAGGTAATGGTCAGCAAAGTACTGCCGCGCAGTACAAACCGCTGATTGTCACCTACATCAATGGCTCGGCAATCCGGCTTAGTGATATCGCCAATGTTTACGATTCTGTCGAAGACAAATATAACGTCGGGTATTACAACAGTACGCCGTCGGTGATGATTGGCGTGACGCGGCAGGCTGGCGCGAACATGCTTGAAACCATTGAGGCGATTAAAGCCGCGCTGCCGCTGATGAAAGAAAGTCTGCCAGGAGATGTGCAGCTTAATCTGGCCCTTGACCGTTCGCCGAACGTTTCCGCTTCTTTGCGTGATACTGAAATGACCCTGCTGGAAGCCACGCTGCTGGTGATCGCGGTGGTGTTTGTGTTCCTGCGTAACTGGAATGCGGTGTTGATCCCCGCCGTGGCGCTGCCCGTGTCACTGATCGGCACCTGCGCGGTAATGTATCTGCTCGGCTATAGCCTGGATAACCTCTCGCTGATGGCGCTGATTATCTCCACCGGTTTCGTGGTCGATGATGCCATTGTGGTGCTGGAGAATATTACCCGGCATATCGAAGAGGGAATGGGGCCCGTGCGTGCGGCGCTGAAAGGTGCACAGGAAGTCAGTTTCACCGTACTGTCGATGACGCTGTCACTGATCGCCGTATTCATCCCAATCCTGATGATGGGCAGCATTGTCGGCCGCTTGTTCCGTGAGTTTGCGGTGACGCTGAGTGTCTCACTGATCATCTCGATGCTGGTATCGCTGAGCCTGACGCCGATGCTGTGTGCGCGTTTCCTTAAACGCAAACCACCGGTGGAAAAACGTCAGCCGCGCATTTACCGCATGATCGAACGCGGCCTTAACAAACTGCTGGCGGCCTATTCTGCGGCGCTCGGCTGGGTGATGCGTCATCAGCTAATGACGCTGGTGGGGTTGTTTCTCACCGTGATCCTCAATTTCTATCTTTATACCGTAGTAGAAAAAGGTTTCTTCCCGGACCAGGACACCGGGATGCTGATGGGCATGTTGCGTGCGGATCAGAATACTTCCTTCCAGTCGATCCAGCCGCAGGTGCTGAAATACAGCAAGATCATTCAGGATGATCCGGCGGTCGAAGCGGTGATGAGTTCAGCGGGCAGCGGCGGTTTCGGATCACGTAACACCGCGACCTTCTTTGTACGACTGAAAGATTTCGACAAACGTACTGCCACCGCCAACCAGGTGGCTAACCGTCTGATGATGGCGACGGGCAAAGAACCGGGCGCGCAGCTGTTCCTGATGGCCGCGCAGGATCTGCACATCGGCGGACGCAGCGCTAACGCGCAGTATCAGTACAGTCTGCAATCTGACGATCTTTCCGTGCTGCGTGAATGGGCACCGAAGGTGCAGAAAGCGCTGGCGAAATTGCCACAACTGACCGGGGTGGATTCCGATGCACAGACCGGCGGTCAGGAGGTCATGCTCAATATTGACCGGGATCGCGCCACGCAACTGGGCGTGAACGTGAAGATGATCGACACGTTGCTCAACAACGCCTTCAGCCAGCGGCAGGTCGCGACGATCTATAAGACGCTGAACCAGTATCATGTAGTGATGAACCTGACATCGGATTACACCAGCAACCCGGATGTCCTGCATCAGTTATACGTGGTGACCGAAGCCGGTGATCAGGTGCCGCTGTCCGCGTTTGCCACCTTCAGTGGCGCCAACGCACCGCTGTCGGTTTCCCATCAGGGGCAGACAGCCACTACCACCATTGCATTCAATCTCGCTGACGGCTATGCGCTGGAGGATGCCCAGGCTGCGCTGAAAACCGCTATGGCGCAAATCGGCTTGCCGGATACCGTTCATGGCAGTTATGCGGGGACAGCGCAGGCATTTGAAGCGCTGGCCAGTTCCATGCCGTGGTTGATCCTGGCCGCGCTGGCAGCGGTATATATCGTGCTCGGCATGTTGTATGAAAGTTATATTCACCCGCTGACCATTCTTTCCACGCTGCCTTCCGCCGGACTTGGTGCGCTGCTGCTGATGCTGGTGACGGGTACGCAACTGACAGTGATCGCACTGATTGGCATCCTGCTGCTGATCGGCATCGTGAAAAAAAACGCGATCATGATGATCGACTTCGCCCTCGATGCCGAACGACGGCTCGGTCTGACGCCGCAACAGGCGATCACTCAGGCATGTCTGATGCGTTTTCGTCCGATCCTGATGACCACGCTGGCGGCATTCTTCGGCGCACTGCCTCTGGCGATGGGCAGCGGTGGTGACGCGGATCTGCGCAGCCCGCTTGGGATGGCGATTGCCGGCGGCCTGGCGTTGAGCCAGATCCTGACGTTATTCACCACGCCGGTGGTTTACCTGTATATGGATCGTACCAGCCGCGCGACGCATCGTCTGTGGCAACGTCTGCGTCCTCACACGACGCCGCCGGAGGCCCGTACACATGACTGATCACACTGAAACTCATTACCCTGAAGCGAATCTGATGACTCTGCAAAAAACACGTTCTATGGTGTTCCGTCTTGCCCCGCTGGTGCTGGCCATGCTTGTCAGCGCCTGTGCCGTCGGCCCTGATTACCAGCGGCCTGACGTGGCGATGCCGACGGCATTTAAAGAAGCCAAAGGCTGGACCGCCGCCATCCCGAAAGATAACCAGGCCAAAGGCGACTGGTGGGCGGTGTATCAGGATCCTGAATTGTCATCGCTGCTGACGCAGGTGCAGATTTCCAACCAGAACGTCGCGCAGTATGCCGCGCAATACCGACAGGCGCAGGCGCTGGTCACACAGGCGCGTTCCGATTTGTATCCTTCCGTGGATGCGACCGTCGGCAGCACGCGCAGCGGCACATCAACCTCCACCAGCAACAGCCAGTCCGCACAATTGAGTGCAAGCTGGGAACTGGATTTGTGGGGCAAACTGCGCCGCACGGCAGAAGAACAGGACGCCAGCGCGCAGGCCAGTAAGGCCGATCTGGCCGATGCCACGCTCAGTGCGCAGTCGGAACTGGCGCAGGATTATTTCCAGTTGCGGGTGATGGATCAGCAAATCGCGTTGTATAAGCAAAGCATCGATGCCTATCAGCGTTATCTGACCGTGATTGAGAACCAGTATGCCGGTGGCAGCACCTCGCGTGCCACACTGGCGCAGGCGCAAACTCAGCTGGAAAGCACCAAAGCCTCGGCGCTGGATCTGCAATGGCAGCGCGCCCAGCTTGAGCACGCTATCGCCGTACTGATCGGCAAACCCCCCGCACAGTTCAGCCTCGCGGCACGTGACGTCAAACTCAACCTGCCTGCGATGCCGGATGCGATTCCGTCGCAACTGTTGCAGCGTCGTCCTGATATCGCCGCCGCCGAACGTACTATGGCCTCTTCCAACGCCGCCGTCGGTGTGGCGACTGCCGCGTACTATCCTGATCTGACCTTAAGCGCCAGCGGCGGTTTCGCCAGCTCGGCCTTCCACAATCTGTTCTCGCTGCCAAACCGCGTCTGGTCTTTAGGCCCGGAACTCAGCCAGACGGTACTGGATTTCGGTTCCACCCGTGGCAAAGTGGCACAGGCCGAAGCCGCGTATGACGCCGACGTCGCCAGTTATCGCCAGAGCGTGTTAACCGCGATGCAGGAAGTAGAAGATTATCTGGTCGAACTGCACACGCTGGACAGCGAGCTGGTCGCCCGGCAGAACGCCGCCGATGCCGCCAAAGAGTCCGCCCGCGTGACCTACAACCAGTATCAGGCCGGGATGATCGACTATCTCGACGTCGCAACGACTGAAAACACCAGCCTGACTCAGCAGCAAAGCGTCCTGTCACTGCTCAGCACCCAGATGGTCACCAGCGTCAAGCTGATCGCAGCCCTGGGCGGGGGATGGAACGGGGATGTGGGTAAGTAAGAGAGGGTGAATTATCTCTGCACGAAGGACACATAAAAGTGTCTTTGGTGTAGAGATCGTTATTCATTTCAGTTTCAGCGCGAATGTTGCCGTTCATCTTTAAAAATAATATTACGTGCACAATACTTCCAGGTACTCGCTTCATAACGAAGTAAAATAGTTTTCATATGCATTTTAACTCATTTTTTTATTTGTATTTATCAAATTTTGATGTAAGTTTCGCAAAAATGAGAATCCAGATGATTACCGATGCCGCGCCTATCAACACGCCATACGAGGGAAAGATATAGATACAAAGCAGCCATGATGAAATAATAACAATAGGAAATAAAATGTCTGATAATAATAAAGATATTAAGCTTTTAAACATTATATTTGTCCCTTAACTCTTCATAAGCCTCATCTAAATTACGCAGCATTTTAGCCCTTACTTTCTTTATTACATCCTCTAATGCAGGTTCAATAAAATAATAAAAAATTTCTAATTCAGCGGTGTATAAGATTCCAGGCGTTTGGTAAGATTTAAATAGCACCACAGCCATCAGGATTATACAAGGGTAATTTCTGATTATGTGAGGCTAGTAACGGCTATAAATTTTCCTTAGTGAGTGACGGTTGATATCGACTACTTACGAGCGTAAATACTGGAGTGGCGCGCTAAATTTGGCCGTCTGAAGAGAGGTGATTTAATCGCCTAATTAGTAATAAATTTCTGAAAATTCCATTTTTAAAGGTTCTCCAATAGATTGTGAAAACATATGGGCATAACGTAATGGCTCTTTTTTAAATGGACTCAGCGGGTTTCATGCGCTACATAAGCCGAACTGTTGCCCGTCAGCCACTGGATTGATTTTCCGGTAAATGAGTATCGAACCGCTTTTCTACCACGCCAGGCATCACATCCTGTACCGTGCTGCTGTCGTAACTAAAATTAGCGTTAGTGTTAGACATATACCCAAACCTATCTCTTAAGTTAAGAGACTTCTACTGTCTGGCTTTTCGTGGGGCCCACTCAATGGTAAATCGATCAGCATGGACTTAGTACCTTACGCAAGGAACGATTATGTACGGTAACGATGAAATTATTAGTCATTTACAGGCGAATAAAATTCTTGCACTAAAGCTAGATCACGCTGTAACTGCTGTCGGTCAGCAGGTCGCAAATCAAGTTGAAACATTAGGGAAGGGTGCTACCAGGCTGTTGTATTATACGTCCTGTTTTACCGATGAATATAACGATGTTTGCCAAAAACAAAAGACGGAAGATCTGCGCTTCAGGAACGGTGTCATTCGAATTATCCAGAATGGTGATGTTGTCTATAATATGCTTCATATCTACTTTGAAGAAATATTTAAATACAAAACCAATGACCAATTAGAGTATATCAAAAAACAGCTCATGGCTGTGAATGTTCATATCGCCGCCAGCTCACTTACAGGGGCAGGATATGCTTTAGCGGCCGCTACCAGCGTCCGCATTGGATTGAGTCTAAGTGTGCAACTCAGCTCTCTTACGGGGCGTGCAGCTGGTACGGTTGCCGGTGTAGTGACTACGTATGGCTTGGTTCAGAAAGCGGCGGATAGTGCCCATCGTCTATCCGTTCGATATCCCGCCTATTACGCAGCCCTTTATGCGCAAGAGCTGGAAATGATGTATTTCCTTATTGAGCCAGTGTTCGAACGCGCGGGTGCACTTGAAGTGCAATGGTCTGATTCCAACATCGCAAGTATCATTACTCGAATGATTCGATAACCATGATTAAATATCTAAAGAAATTTCTACTGTGGCAACTAGCGTTTTTATCATCACTGTACGGGCCTGTGGTTCTCACGATTATTTTCGCACTATTTCAGGGTTATTTTTTTCCTGATAGTCCCGTCTGGCCGATAGGCGTATTCGCCATAGTTATGATTGTTATTTTTATACGTTACTGTAAATGGTGACGGTCGAAAAATTAACCGCTGTTAAATTATCACTGATAAGGAAATTGAATGTCCACACCCGCTCACTTATGGCTTGAAGATGAAAATGGTTCTCCGGTTGTCGGTAGCTGCATGATGCCACTGCGTTTAGGTTCCATTGAGCTGAAATCATTCTCCCACGGTGTCACTATCCCCGTTGATTCTCAATGCGGAAAACTCACGGGTACGCGCGTTCATCGGCCTATCACGATAGTGAAAGAATTCGATCAGACTACGCCTCTCCTGTATCGAGCAGTGTGTGAAGGCCGAACCATGAAGAAGGCAATAATCAAGATGTACCGCATCTTGGAATCTGGCATCGAGGCCGAGTATTTCAATATCATCCTGGATAACGTCAAAATCACGACAATTTCACCCTACCTGGCTCCAGGCGGCATGAGCAGCACGCATCTGGAAACGCTAGAGTTACGTTATGAGGCGATCACATGGAAGTACACTGACGGAAACATTATCTACCGAGATTCATGGAATGACCGTTGTTGTGCATGACCACCGTTTTTATTTGCGGCACATTTCCCACAGGTAAAGAATAGCTAATGCCACCCGAGGTGGGTGCACCGGAAAACGGGGAGCAGAGCGACCAGCGTCGGCGAGTAGACGGCTGATAAATTACGCTGAACTTCGGACTACCTTCCCTCAGCGCTGTGTTTCACGACTCCTGTGGATGATATAGTTACCCACAGGAGTCGTGACGATTTTTGCCCGTCGTTATGTGGCTTTCTGGTGCGCTTACAGATACTCTACTTGGTCACTCCGGCCCCAGTTCAGACTCATTTTTGCATCCTTTTCAAATCGAAAATTTTCACCAAAATAATTTTTTACCAACGTTAGCTCAGCTATCTCATCAATATTACATTTCATCTTATCTATCAATAACCTGATTAGCTTCCTTCAACTTTTATCCCGTTTTGGGATAATGTTTCTGCCGGTTTACTCTTCCTGCGTAGACGTTTTATTTACTTATCACTCAGGAAAGGATCCTCCATGAACAAAGCACAGAATCATACCGACTGGCATCAGGCAGACATTATTGCGGCATTGCGTAAACGGGGTACGACGCTGGCGGCGGTATCGCGCAGCGTGGGGTTGAGTTCATCCACGTTGTCGAATGCGCTGTCGCGGCCATGGCCGAAAGGGGAGAAGGTGATTGCACAGGCGCTGGATGTGCATCCGAGCGTGATCTGGCCGAGCCGTTATTTTGATGCGCGGGGTGAGCTGGTGAAGAAGATTCTGCGATGAATATGTGGCGGGATAAGGTGTCTCCGGCTTAAAAACAAAAACGCCGACTCCCGTCGGCGTTTCCATTGACTCAAACACTCACTCCTTCCAGCCGCCCCCCAGAGCTTTATACAAACTGATGTCCTGATTCAGTTGGGCAAGTTGTGTGGTGATCAGCGTTTGCTGAGCAGAATACAGGGAGCGCTGTGCGACCAGTACGCTGAGGTAATTGTCGACACCGCCTTTGAAGCGCATCTGCGACAGATCGTAGTTACGCTGGTTGGCGTCGGCGTCCTGCTGGCGGGCCAGCAGTTCGTCTTTGTAAGTCGCCTGACCGGCTAAGCCGTCGGACACTTCCTTGAACGCCGTCTGAATCGCTTTCTCATAGTTAGCGATATCAATTTTTTTGGTGTCCTTCGCGATGTCAAGATTGGCCTGATTCACGCCGCCGTCGAAGATCGGGATGTTAACCGAAGGCATAAATGACCATGCGCCGGTACCGCCATCGAACAGTTTACTCAGGCTGCCGCTTTCTGTGCCTGCCGTGCCGGTCAGCGTGATGCTCGGGAAGAACGCCGCCCGCGCCGCGCCGATATTGGCGTTAGCGGCTTTCAGCGTATGTTCAGCGGAAATAATATCCGGACGGCGGGTCAGCAGATCAGAGGGCAAACCGGCCGGTGTCTGCGGGAATTTCCAGTCCTGTTGCAGGGTGGCGTTCGCCAGCAAACTCTGGGGGATGGTGGTGCCGACCAGCAGGGTCAGCGCGTTGACGTCCTGACGCACCTGACGTGTGTACTGGGCGATATCAGCCTGTGCCGCACGCACCGTGGTTTCGGCCTGCACCAGATCCTGTGAGGTGTCGATGCCGGCATCATAGCTGTGTTTGGTGAGTTCGTAAGATTTTTCCTGACTGCCGGCGGTGCTGATTGCCAGTTTCAGCAAATCGTTATCCGCCGCCAGACTCAGATAACCGGAAGCCACTTCAGACACCAGCGAGATTTGCGTCGCGCGCTGCGTGGCTTCTGTCGCCAGGTAAGTCTCCAGCCCCTGATCGCGCAGGCTGCGTAAGCGGCCAAACAGGTCAACCTCATAAGACGTCACGCCCAGATTGGCACTGTATTGCTGATACGTCACCGGTCCGGTGCTTTGTGTTGAATACAATCCGCCCGGCAGATGCTGGTTGGTTTCACTGGCACCGGCGTTGAGCGTCGGCAGCAGGGCGGCGCGGTCAATCCGGAAGGTAGCGCGCGCGGTATCCACGTTTAACGCCGCAACCCGCAGGTCGCGGTTGTTAGCCAGTGACATGCCAATCAGCTGATTCATCGCCGGTTGATTGAAGAACGCTTTCCAGCCGATATCCTGTGCCGCGCCAGGGGAAGCACTGTCCCAGTTGCTGGCGACCGGCAGTGCAGGGCGCTGATAATCAGGTTCCAGGGTACAGCCCGCCAGCAGGGTGAGTGAAAACGCGCTGACAAGCGAGAGCGCGAAATGCGGTTTATTCATGGTGTGTGGCCTCGGGTGCAGGAAGCGCCTTATCGTGTTTTTTCGATTTGCGGGTGAACAGATTCACCACCGTGACGTAGAACATTGGCACGAAGAAAATGGCCAGGAAGGTGGCGGTGAGCATACCGCCGACCACCGCCGTCCCGATGGAATGCTGGCTGCCCGCACCCGCACCGCTGGAAATGGTCAGCGGGAATACGCCGAGAATAAACGCCATTGAGGTCATGATGATCGGCCGGATACGCAGCTTGGCCGCTTCCATGGCCGCCTGAGTCACCGACATCCCTTCGTTCTCATGCAACTCTTTGGCGAACTCGACAATCAATATGGCATTCTTCGCCGCCAGCCCGACGGTTGTCAGCAGGCCGACCTGGAAGAAGACGTCGTTCGACAGCCCGCGCAGCAGCACGGCGCCGATGGTGCCTAAAATCCCCAGCGGTACCACCAGCATGACGGAGAACGGAATTGACCAGCTCTCGTACAGCGCCGCCAGACACAGGAACACCACGATCATTGACAGACTGTAAAGCGCCGGTGTTTGTGAGCCGGAAAGCTTCTCTTCATAGCTCAGACCGTGCCAGGCCACTTTATAACCCGGCGGCAGTTTGGCCGCGATTTCCATCACTGCCTCGTTGGCATCACCTGAGCTGTAGCCCGGTGCCGGCGAACCCATCAGTTCAACGGAAGACACGCCGTTAAAACGCTCATAACGCGGGGATCCGTACACCCATTTGCCACTGCCGAAGGCGCTCCATGGCACCATATCGCCGCTGGAATTACGGAAATACCAGTTATTCAAATCTTCAGGCGTGACGCGGGAAGCCGCCTTACCCTGGATATAAACACGCTTCACGCGGTTGTTATACATGAACTGATTCACATACGCTGAACCCCAGGCCGCAGACAGCGTGTTGTTGATGTCGTCGAGGCTCAGACCCAGCGCCTGCGCGCGCTCATCGTCAATTTCCAGCTGATATTGCGGTTCATCTTCCATCCCGTTCGGACGCACCGCCATCAGACGTTTGTCCTGCGAGGCCAGTTGCAGGAACTGGTTACGCGCGGCCATCAGCGCTTCATGCCCCTTGCCGTCAGTGTCTTGCAGGAAGAAGTCGAACCCGGTGGCATTACCCAGTTCCATAACCGCTGGCGGAACGAAAGCAAACACACGGGCGTCTTTGATAGTGGCGAAATGCGCCATCGCACGACCGGCCAGCGCCTGGACTTTTTGCGCGGCACCTGGACGGTCTGCCCAGGTTTTCAACTGCACGAACGCAATGCCGACGTTCTGACCCCGCCCGGCGAAGCTGAAACCGTTGGCGGTAAACACCGAGGAGACAATACCGCTTTCCTGTTTCAACAGATATTCGCGGACATTATCCAGCACCTGCTGGGTCCGTTCTGCTGAGGCATTGGCGGGCAATGTCGCCTGAACAAACATCACAGCCTGATCTTCATCCGGCAGAAAGGTGGTCGGCACGCGTGTGAACATAAAACCGGTGGCGATGACAATCAGCAGGTAGAGACCCAAAAACAGACGACGGCGGGAGATCACCGTGCCGACGGCTGCGGTGTAGCGCATCGCACCTTTATCGAAGTTACGGTTAAACCAGCCCGCAAAACCGCTTTTGGCTTTCTCTTCGTCATTGTGCCGGATGATAGTGGCACACAGTGCCGGGGTGAAAATCAGCGCCATCAGCACCGAAAGCGCCATGGCAGACACAATGGTGATGGAGAACTGACGGTAGATGATCCCGGTCGAGCCACCGAAGAAGGCCATTGGCACCAGGACGGCAGACAGAACGAGTGCGATACCAAACAGCGCGCCCTGAATTTGTTTCATCGACTTAATCGTGGCGTCTTTTGGCGAGAGCTTTTCTTCCGTCATCACACGTTCGACGTTTTCCACCACCACGATGGCGTCATCCACCAGCAGGCCGATCGCCAGTACCATCCCGAACATGGTCAGGGTGTTAATGGAATACCCCGCAGCTGCCAGAATACCGAATGTCCCGAGCAGAACCACCGGCACCACCAGCGTGGTCACCAGTGTCGCACGCAGGTTTTGCAGGAACAGCAACATGACACAAAACACCAGCACGATGGCTTCGAGCAACGTTTTTACCACTTCCTCGATTGAGGCGCTGACTACCGGCGCGGTCTGGTACGGGAACTCGACTTTTACGTTGGCTGGCAGAGAGTCTTTCAGCCCGGCGATGGTTTGTCTTACTGCTCTGTCGGTGTCCAGCACGTTCGCGCCGCTTGCCAGACGCAGGGCGATAGCAGTTGACGGTTTGCCGTTAAAGGTGGAGGAAATCGAATAACTTTCCGGTCCCAAATCCACATTCCCGACATCGCTGAGGCGTACCTGAGAGCCGTCGGCATTCACCTTCAGCAGCACATTTTTAAACTGATTAATGCTGTCAAAACGGGTTTTACCGATGATAGTGGCACTGAGTTTGCTGTCTTTTACCGTCGGCAGGCCGCCGAGGGAGCCGGACGACACCTGCACGTTTTGCGCTTCAATCGCTGCGCTGACATCACTTGGGATCAGCTTATATTTATACAGTTTTGCCGGATCGAGCCAGATACGCATCGCGTATTCTGAACCGAGCATCAGGAAGTCACCGACGCCTTTGGTACGCACAATCGGGTCTTCGAGTTTGGTCACCAACAGGTTACTCAGATCCGAGTTACTCATTTTACCGTCAGTCGCAATCAGGCTGACCAGCAGCATGAAGTTGGCCTGGTATTTGGCAATACGGATCCCCTGATTAACCACTTCGGTTGGCAGTTGTGATTCGGCCAGAGACACTTTGTTTTGTACCTGAACCTGCGCAATATCCGGGTTAGTGCCCTGATCAAAGGTGGCAATAATGGTAGCACTGCCATCGCTGTTACTTTGCGATTCGATATAGCGCAGGTTATCCAGCCCGTTCAGTTGCTGTTCAATAACCTGAACCACCGTGTTCTGAGCCGTTTCCGCTGACGCACCCGGGTAGGTGACACTGACGGAAATCGCCGGAGGCGCGATATTCGGGTACTGGTTGATCGGCAGTTTCATGATTGACAGCGCACCGGCGATCATAATGACGATGGCGACAACCCAGGCGAATATGGGGCGGTTAATAAAGAAAGTAGACATTCAGCTCACCTATTGCGCGGAAGGATCGGTCATCGCGAGATTAGCCTGTTCGGCAGGGGCACTGGCTTTACGCTCGGTGGCGTTGACTTTGGCGCCTGGTCTGACGTTCTGTAACCCATCGGTAATGACTTTGTCGCCATCGTTGAGTCCCTGATTCACTAACCAGTTACCGTTCATCATCTGACCGGTGGTGATGGCGCGCTGCTCGACGCTGTTATCCGCTTTCACCACGTACACATACGGCGAGCCTTTTACGTCATGCATGATGGCTTCCTGTGGCACCAGAAGACCTTTTTCATCAATACCTTGTTGCAGCTGGGCGTGTACAAACATGCCCGGCAGCAGTTCATCGTGCGGGTTCGGGAAGGAGGCACGCAAAATAACGGAACCGGTGCTTTGCGACACGGTGACTTCAGAGAATTCCAGTTTGCCCGGCAGGGGATATTTGCTGCCGTCCTCCAGCGTCAGGGTGGCCCGTGCCGCATTTTCACCGGCGCTTTGCAACTTACCGGAAGCCAGCGCGCGGCGCAGTTTCAGTAAGTCCTGCGAGGATTCGTTCACATCGACATAAATAGGATTGAGCTGATCGATGGTGGTCAGAGACGCCGTCTGGCCGCTGGTAACCAGTGCACCTTCGGTATACACCGAGCGGCCAATGTGGCCGGAGATCGGCGCGTATACTTTGGTGTATTGCAGATTGACGCGGGCGGTTTCGACATCCGCTGCGGCTTCGCGTTCAGCAGCCACGGCATCGTCATATTGCTGACGGCTGACGGCCTGCGCATCAACCAGCGGCTTGTAACGGCGGGCTGTCGCATCGGCGCTTTTCCAGGTCGCCATGGCGCGGTCAAACGCCGCCTGATAGGTTGACGGATCAATCTGATAAAGTTGCTGACCGGCTTTGACTTCACTGCCTTCCACAAACAGGCGTTTTTGGATCACACCATTCACCTGCGGCCGGACTTCTGCGCTGCGTACGGCAGTGGTGCGGCCGGGCAGGCTGGTCGTGAGGGTAACGGGCTGGCTGTGCAAAGTAATGACATTTACCGCAGGAACCTGCACTGCCGGAGAAGCAGAGCTGGCGGTCCCGTCACATGCACAAAGCAGTAGCACTGTACTGACAGAAAGTAACTTCAGGCGCATAGAATTCACTCTTTTGGGGGAATTGAGAACAACCATTCTCAACAAGTCCTCTACTATACGAGAGCGCCTGATTTCTCTGTGTAAGCATATTGTCATCACCTATGTTTCTATATTTCAAAACATGAGGATGATGTTGCTATATAACCCCTTATTGTTATGGGGTTTTAATCTTTTCGTGCAGTGTGAAATAGCAATAAACTTGTTACTTAGTAAACTAACTAATGGGTTGTAAGAATAATTTCCAGTTGAATATTCTAAAAGTGAATGAATTGTTAGGTGTTAAAAAAGTGTGATGCAAATCAAACAAATTTATACATTTTAACCTGCCACTTACAAGAAAAGACGCCGGGATCCGGGCAACTGCCATTATCTTAAAGGCCGAGAGCGAGCAGTTCTCACATTTGCTTGTTGCCAGCCGTTCTGAACAGCGGCCAGTTGCAACCCCAGCGCCCACAGTCCGATGTGGGCTTTTTTTTGTTTTACCTCCACACCTGCTTTCCTCCCGCAAAACTGTGATCCCTTTCATACTCCTGACTGCTATGTCTATACAACTATACATTCTGTGACTTAACTCAATTAACGGTTTATTTTTAGCCAGCGAGTTGAGGGAAGACAGATGATAAAACTTGGCAGCAAGATACATGATCTGGGGAAAGCCCTGATGACGCCTATCTCGGTAATTGCCGCCGCCGGGATTTTTTTAGGTCTTGCAGCTGCATTGCAGAACCCGGCGGTCACCGGTGAAACCTTCACTCAGATGAAAACATTGCAACTGGTGATCGGCTTTATCCGTCAGGTGTCGGGTGCGCTGTTTGCCAACCTGCCGCTATTTTTTGCGGTTGCAACGGCCATGGGGCTGGCCAATGCAGAGAAGGCCACGGCGGCCTTTTCCGCAGTGATCGGCTTTGTCGGCCTGCATGTCGGGGTTAATTACAGCCTGCTTGCCCAGAATATTACCCCGGAAACCATTACCGTCGCCAAACTGACAGCGAAGGGTATGACCGAAAGTGACGCGATGATTTACGCCGCGGAATTCACCAACACACTGGGGATCTTTACCTACAACATGAGTGTGCTGGGCGGGGTGCTGGTCGGGCTGATCACGATGTGGCTGCACAACCGCTTCTATACCATCGTGCTGCCGACGGCGATCGCGTTTTTTGGCGGGCGGCGTTTTGTACCGATTGTGACCGTGCTGGTGCTGCCGGTCGTCGGCGTGCTGATGTCGCTGATCTGGCCGACGATTGCGCAGGGGATCCAGTGGATCGGCGAACTGATCGGGCGTACCGGGGAGATCGGTACCTTTATTTATGCCACGTCAGAACGTTTGCTGATCCCAACCGGCTTGCATCACATTATCAATGAAACCGTGCGCTTTACGCCAATTGGCGGCGTGACTACGGTGGATAACCAGAGCATTGTCGGGGCGCTGAATATCTTTAATGCCGCACTGGCAAATCCGGGCCTGATCCCTGATGCCGTCACGCAGCAGGCAACGCGCTTCCTGGCGCAGGGGAAAATCCCGGTAATGATGTTCGGCCTGCCGGCGGCAGCGCTGGCGATGTATCACTGCGCGCGTCCGGAACATAAAGGCCGCGTGAAAGCTCTGATGCTGGCAGGTGGGCTGGCGTCGTTTACCACCGGGATTACTGAACCCCTCGAGTTTTGCTTTATTTTCGTCTCGCCGGTTCTGTATATCCTGCACGCGGTGCTGACCGGTTTGTCGTTCGTATTAATGCAAATGCTGCATGTGATGATCGGTAACGTGCAGGGCGGGGCGATCGACTTCCTGATCTTCGGTGTGCTCGGTGGCAGCCGCACGCACTGGTGGTATCCGCTGATCCTCGGCATCATCTACGCGCCACTGTATTACTTCTCTTTCCGCTGGGTGATTCTGCGAATGCAGATAAAAACGCCGGGGCGTGAGGATGAAAATGATGCCGAAGAACGTGCAAAACCGGCGCAGGGCACGGGCGAAAAAACCAAAAATATTATCATCGGACTGGGCGGCGAGGGCAATATTACGGCGGTCGACTGCTGTTTCACCCGTCTGCGCGTGAAGGTGAAAGATATGGCTCAGATACAGGATGGCACATTAATGAAAACCGGCGCGATGGGGGTGAAACGCATCACCGACACGGACGTGCATGTGATTTATGGCCCGCAGGTTGAACAGGTGGCGAATCTGGTGAAAGCAGAGTTGTCGGGCATTGCCTGACGGCTCTTAAGCTTTAACTTTGGCATGGACGCTGAAGCCATAGTTTTTCTGGTTGTAGTAGACATCTGATACTTCAAACAGCGTGCCGTCGGTGAACGACACAATTGCGTGGGAATGCAGTACCGGCTGGTCGCGTGACAGGTTCAGTGCGAGACGTATCTCGTTAGATGGCAGTTCTGCTGAAATCAGTTTGGTGCTGCCCGCAGGCTGGAAACCTTTCGAGCGGATATAAGCATATTTTGACGAGGTCATGGCAGCGCGGGTGATATCCGGGAACCGGTCGCACAGCATCCAGCATTGTTCATACACAAACGGCTCATCACCGAGCAGACGCAGGCGGATCATAAAGTAAACTTCAGTACCTGCCGGAACATTCAGCTCGCGGGCGATGTCTTCACTGGCCGGCATACGGCGAAATTCCTGCACCTGATTTTCAATCCGCTGGTTATTTTCCCGGGCGACTTCGCTGGCAGTGAGATGCCGGTCGAGCGGCAAAATAATTTTCTGTTGTTGCGGTGGGGCAACCACAAAGGTGCCCCGACCGCGAAAACGGGCTACACGCCCCTGACGCACCAGATAATCCACCGCTTTTCGCGCGGTCATACGCGATACGCCATAGATTTCACACATAGCCGCTTCGGTCGGGATCGGATCACCGGGGCGGATTTCGCCGGTGCTTATTTTTTCGGTAAGTTGCTGCTCAATTTGCAGATAAAGTGGTGTGAACGAATTTTTATCTATCTTCATTAATTCTTACCTCCGATCATTGTAAATTTAACTTAAGAATAATTGTATGGTCAGCTATACAAATCAGCCAGCCACTCTGTTGGTTTTCTGTCCGAAATGGGTTTCAGCACACACAAAAAAGAAAGGTTGCTGACATCAGCAACCTTTGTGCATTTTGAAACCTTTTCGCCGGAATCAGGCGTTATTCAGGCAACAGCGCAGTGGAAGTGAATCCGCACGGGCCATTTTCCTGATTTTTGAAACGCCAGCAGTGTTGATGGTATTTCGCGACCGAATTCCGGTGCGCCACACTGATAACCGAAGTGTCCGGCAATTCGCTCAGCAGCAGAGCGTATACCTGTTGTTCGGTTTCGTCATCCAGTGCACTGGTGGCTTCGTCGAGGAACAGCGTATCGGGTTTAATCAACAGCGCACGGGCAAAGGAGAGCCGCTGTTGTTCCCCTGGCGAAAGGCGCTGGCTCCAGTTGGCGTAATCATCCAGAATTTCTACCGCCGCCAGATGCGACAGGCGACATTGTGTCAGTACCTGTTGCAACTGTTCATCCGTATATTCACGGCTGGCGTCAGGATAACTGAGCGCATCGCGCAATGTGCCAATTGGAATATAACTGCGCTGTGGCAGGAACAGATAACGTTTACCTTCCGCCAGTGTAATATTGCCCGAACCGTAAGGCCAGATACCGGCAATCGCGCGCAACAGCGTTGATTTACCACAGCCGGACGGCCCGGCAATCAGCACACGTTCGCCCGGTTGCATGGCAGCAGAAATATTACAAAACAGCGGATTACCGTTCGGCAGGTTTAGTGTCAGTTGATCAAGCTGTAAGGCGTGTCGGGTACTGGTGCCTACACTGATCCCGCGCGGCTGAGCGTTAACCTGATCGATTGCCGCATTGAAACCGGCAAGGCGGTTAACGGTGGCTTTCCAGTTTGCCAGATCGGTAAAGGCATCGATGAACCAGGACAGCGCGCCCTGTACCTGACCGAATGCTGAGGCAATCTGCATCAGGGCACCCATCTGGATCGCGCCGGAGAAATAGCGCGGTGACGCCACCAGTATCGGGAAGATATTGGCAAACTGGGCGTAAAAGTTGGACGCGACATTCAGGCGACGGGTGACGCGCATGATTGACCACCAGTTGGTTTTGATGGACTCAAACTTGCCCGTCAGCTGGTCGTGCTCGTTTTTCTCGCCATGATATAACGCGATAGCGTCGCTGTTTTCCCGAATACGAATCAGGCCAAAACGGAAGTTAGCCTCAAACCATTCCTGATTAAACCCGAGTTTTACCAGGGGCTTACCGATATACCAGATGATAAAGGAACCCACGGCGGCATACAGCAGGGCAAACCACAGCATATAGCCGGGGATTTCAAAATGATGGCCTGCCAGCATAAAATTCAGCGGCCCGCTGATGGACCACAAAATGAACACGAAGGAGAACAGCGTCACCACGCTCGACAGCAGACCGAGCACCAGAGAAAGAGTCCCGCTGGTCAGGGCATTCAGGTCGTCGGAAATACGCTGATCGGGGTTATCCACCTGGTGCTGATGCTCCGTGTAATAATAGGCGTGATTGGTCAGCCACTTCTCCATATACTCTTCTGTCATCCAGCGCCGCCAGCTCATTTGCAGGCCTTGCGTCAGGTAAACCCGGTAGATGGCAATGACGATAAACAGCAGCGCCAGCCAGGTAAATTTCCACAACTGGGCTTTGAAAACCGGATAGTTTCTGTTTTGCAGCGCGTCATAAAAGACACGGTTCCATTCGTTAAACTGTACGCTGAGGTACACGCCGGCCAGTGAAAGGATGATGATAGTGGTCAACATGCCCCAGGCACGCCACTTTTCTTCTGAGCGCCAGTAAGGCTTAATTAACTGCCAGACGGCGCCCCATTGCGCCGATTTCCCAGGTTTTTTAGTCATAATTGCCATGTGTAATCGATATGTTGTAAAACCAATCATCCCAGAATGAGTGGCTCAGTGCGATAGGGCAATGAGCCACTTGTAAGGATGTTTTTCCAGCACGAAGCTCTGTAGACCACAAAAGTAGAAGGATGTTTGATGAAAGTCGCAGTGAATTTACTGCTGGTGGCAGGATGTTTTACCAGTGTTCAGGCGTTGGCTCAGATTGATGAACCGGATATCAGCGCCGATTGTGTTAAAGCCGGGATTTATGCCGCTGCCGGAAAAGTGGCTTACCAGCAGGGCGAGATGGGCAAAGCCCGGGAGATTTTCCGTAATCAGGTCGCCTGGAGCGAGTTTTGCCATAAGCCGCAGGATCAGATCGCCACGGCCTACAACAACATTGCGCTGACCTACATAAAGCAGGGCGATTATCTGAAAGCCAAAGCCTGGCTGTTGCTGGCGCCTGCTGACAAAAAATCACAATACAACCTGAGTCTGATACAGCCAAAACTGGATGCCTTGCCGCCAGCGGAAAGCCCGGCAGGGATTTACTGGCAATATGCGGGCTTTGGCAGCTGGAATATCGTTGAAGTGAAAGCCGAAGAGGCACAGTTCAAAATTGATTTCAGCGGCTTATATATGGGGCAAATGTCGCTCTACTATGGCCCGAACATAGGAGAGTTTTCCGTGGTGACGGCCATTAAAGATAACCACGCGGTTTATCATGAAACCGACGACGCCTCCGCTGCGGGTGACGAGTGCAGCGTTGACATGAACTTTGCGCCACAGAGCGTTAAACTTCACACCACCGGTGACTGCGGTTTTGGTCACAACGTGCAGGCCGAAGGCGAATTTGTGCGGGTGACGCAGTAAGTATCAGAAAGAGCAAACCAGGCTAATTGGTTTTGCGCTCCTCCCCTTCGCAGGGAGGAGCCGATCGATGTATGCCTTTAGCAGAAGAGAGCGCCGGCTCAGTTTATATTCATTGCGGCCACTTCATTTCACCTTTCAATACTTTTGCGCTCAGGTCTAAAGAGGATTCTTCTTTAAGCTGCGGGTAATGTTTTTTCATTGCAGCAATAAGTGCGGCGGAATCTTTCGCTTTCGGTAATTCTTTTTCCAGCGTCAGCAGATACTGACGGGTAAATTTCACCGACTCCACGCTATCCGGCGCACCTGGCAGGAAATGGCCCGGCACCACCACTTGCGGATGCAGACCGGTGATTTCATCAAGCGTTTCTACCCACTGTTGACGGGATTTCGGCGTCTGCGTATCTGCTGTCCAGACATGCGTGTTATTACCATTGACCAGCACGCCGCCCGCTACCGCTTTCAGCGACGGGATCCACACAAATGTCCGCTCTGCGTTCACCCCCTTCACTTCAAATTTATGACCTTCCAGTTCAAACGTTTTCCCTTTCAGTGGCTCGGGAACCACGACAGATTTTGGCGCGTTGTCTTTAAGTTGCGGGCCCCAAAAAGCGACCTTGCCGTCTTTGCTGGCGTTGATCTGATTGACGGTGGCCTGCGTGGCGATGATTTTTGCTTCCGGGAAGGCGGCGTGAATGACGTCCAGCCCGAAGTAATAATCCGGATCGGACTGGCTGATGTACACGGTAGTCAGTTTTTTGCCGGTAGCTTTGATCATCTCCACCAGTTTCTCTGCATCATTGCGCTGGAACTGGGCGTCGATCAGCACCGCTTCTTTGTCCCCGGTAATAATTTCAGAGGAAACCGGGAAAGCGCTTTTTTCACCGGGGTTGTAAACGTCCATTTTCAGTGCGCTGGCGGCATGAGCAGACAGGCTGCTGCCCAGCAGGGCGGCGAGTAACGTCAGATGTTTCAGATGCATGGGATTTCCTCAGAGGTATAAATAATCACATTCAGTAAGCATCTACTGTACGTTGCATAATCCGCAGGAAAAACCGGATAATGTGCAACTGTTTGTTGCATAAACCGGACGAATCATGGACAGAATTACCGCTGCACAAGTGTTTGTTGCCATTGTTGAACGCGGAAGCATGGTCAGTGCTGCCGAATCGCTGAATATGTCGCGGGCGATGGTGACGCGTTATCTTTCGGAGATGGAAAAGTGGTCGGGCGCACGCCTGCTGCACCGTTCCACCCGCAAACTTAGTCTGACGGATGCGGGTGAAAATACGCTGGCCCGCTGCCGGAAAATGCTGTCGGTAGCGGCCGAGATGGGCAGCGTGGCGGATACAGGAAATGAAGCGTTACGCGGGTTGCTGCGTCTGAGTTGTTCGCAGTCTTTCGGACAGGGTGCCGTGGTGATTGCGGTCAGCGAGTTTTTGCGGCGACATCCGCAGTTGAGCATCGATCTTCAGCTGGAAAGCCGGGCGATCAATCTGGTGGAAGACCGTATTGATATGGCGCTGCGTATCACTAACGATCTGGACCCCAATCTCATCGCCCGGCCCCTGGCACAATGTCCGTCGATCGTCTGTGCGTCCCCGGCTTATCTGGCCGCGCAGGGCACACCGCAACATCCGCAGGATCTGGCGGTTCACAATTGTCTGACATACACCTATTTCGGCAAAAGCCTGTGGCAGTTTGAGCGCCAGGGCGAAAAGGTTGCGATTCCGGTGAGCGGAAATCTGAGCGCCAACGAATCGCTGGTGCTGCTGACCGGCGCAGTGGAGGGCGCGGGGATAGTCATGCAACCTTATTATTCGGCAGCCCCGCTGATTGCCAGCGGGCAACTGGTTACCTTACTGGGTCAGTGGCAGCCACAGGGAATGGGAATTTATGCGATTTACGCATCACGGCGGCAAATGCCTGCCGCGTTGCGTGCATTGCTCGATTTTCTGGTGGCGTGGTTTAAAAGCCACCCGCGCTGGCTGTCACTGAAAGAAGAAAAAAATTGATCCGCTGAATCCCTGGAATCGGTTCCTTTTTTGTCTGAATGTGTTTTGTATAATCTTTTGTTATGTAAAGAATTATGCGGATATCGGGTGCGTTTCAGGCGCTCAGGGCACAGACTGCGTCTGGTCAAAAGTGTGATCAACGTGGTATTTAAGCCCTTCCGGCGCAATGCCGGTGCCTTTAACCATAACAAAAATATCCGGAGTTTTTATGCCTGTCGCACTTCTGGCACTGGCGCTCAGCGCGTTTGCCATCGGTACCACCGAATTTGTCATCATGGGGCTGCTCCCCAACGTGGCGGGGGATCTGCATGTCAGTATTCCTTCTGCAGGCTGGTTAATCAGCGGATATGCACTGGGCGTAGCGATTGGCGCGCCGATCATGGCTGTACTGACGGCGAAACTGCCGCGCAAGAAAACCCTGCTGCTGCTGATGAGCATCTTTATCGTCGGTAACGTGATGTGCGCTCTGTCCTACAGTTACGGTTTCCTGATGCTGGCACGCGTGATCACTGCGCTGTGTCATGGCGCATTCTTCGGGATTGGCGCCGTGGTAGCGGCAAGTCTGGTGGCACCTAACCGCCGCGCCTCTGCGGTGGCCCTGATGTTCACCGGTCTGACGCTGGCTAACGTGCTGGGCGTTCCGCTCGGTACCGCGCTCGGACAGGCTTTCGGCTGGCGTTCAACGTTCTGGGTAGTGGCGGTGATTGGTGTGGCATCGCTGTTCGCGCTTTATAAGAAGCTGCCAGATAAGAAAGAAGAAGAGCCGACTGATCTGCGTAAGGAGATCCGTGCGCTGGGCAGCCTGGGGTTATGGCTGTCGCTGTCGATCACTATTTTCTTTTCGGCGGCAATGTTCGCGCTGTTCACTTATATCGCGCCGATTTTGACACAAATCACCGGCGTGTCTGAACATGGAGTCAGCTGGACGCTGCTGCTGATCGGCCTCGGTCTTACCATCGGTAACGTGCTGGGCGGACGTCTGGCGGACTGGCGTCTGGGGATTTCGCTGACCATGACATTCCTGATGATCACGATATTTTCCGTGTTGTTCAGCTACACCAGTGCTCATCTGGTGGCGGCAGAAATCACACTGTTTATCTGGGCGATGGTGAATTTCGCGGCAGTTCCGGCGTTGCAGGTCAACGTTGTGACTTACGGTAAAAACGCGCCAAACCTGGTATCGACCCTCAATATTGCAGCCTTTAATGTCGGCAATGCCCTGGGTGCCTGGGTGGGTGGCGCGGTGATTGAACGCGGAATGGGGCTGGGCACCGTGCCGCTGGCAGCGGGCGCACTCGGCGCTACCGGCTTCGTATTGTGTGTGATCACTTTCCGTCGTGCGGCGAAGAAAGTGAAAAAAGCGGCCGTGTAATTTTGCCGCTGAAAACGTCAGGGCCATGTGGGATGTCTCCGGTGTGGCCCTGACGTTTGGGCTCAGCGCATCAGCGCCGCCTCAAGATCCCCGGCGAAGCGTTGCGCCTGCTGATGGCAGTGCTCAATAAAGGTGCTCACCAGCGCGGAAGCGGGGCGGTGCAACGGTCTTATCAGGCTGACGGTGAACGGCACGGCGACGCTGAATTCCCGCAGGACGAGTCCGTTGTCACCATAATCGAGTGCAGTCAGCGGGTTGACGATAGAGACGCCCGCGCCTTCCCTTACCATACTGCATACCGATGCGGCGCTGTGGGTTTCCATCACCAGCCGTCGCATAACCTGTTGTTCCGTAAACAACGTATCCAGCAACTGGCGGTAACTGTCCGTTGCTGACAGACTGATAAAATTCAGGCCGCTGAAATCCTGCGGTGTGAGGCGCGGTTTGGCTGCCAGTGGATGTCCGGCTGGCAGCACACAGACTTCATTCAGCGTCAGCAGCGTTTGCCGCTCGGTCCCGGCGGGCGTCTGAGTGTTTTCCGTCAGTCCTAAATCATGGCGCTGCGCCGACAGCCACTCTTCGAGCAGCGGTGATTCTTGTGGCACGATATTGAAACTGACCTCAGGATAGCGGTCGAGAAACGGCTTGCAGACCGCAGGCAACAGCGACTGGCTGAATACCGGCAGGCAGGCGATCGACAACTGCGCCTGCTCAAACTGGCGGATGCCTTCTGCCGCGCTGATGATCCTGTCCAGCCCGTAATATGACCGCTGCACTTCCTCAAACAGCCGTAAACCCTGCACGGTCGGATACAACCGCCCGCGCAGGCGTTCGAACAATTGCAAATCCAGTAACTTTTCACAGCGTGCCAGCTCGCGGCTGACTGTTGGCTGTGACGTATTGAGCAACGCAGCGGCTTCGGTCAGATTGCCAGTGGTCATTACGGCATGGAAAATTTCGATATGGCGCAGGGAAATCGCTGGCATGGTTTTATCCGCTGGACGATGACAGTAACCCATATCATAAATGAATAGACTTGCCTGAAATAGATATTTTATCAGTGTTGCGCCACGCGGCATACTGAGGGAAATATGACTGAATTCACCTGACGGAAAATCTTATGCCACGCGCCCTGAACGACATGTCCACCGCACTTAACGCCGCGAATTTACGGGCCCTGCCGCAACAATTTGGCTGCCCTGTGTGGGCATATGACGCTGCAATTATCAAACAGCGTATAGCGCAGTTGCGCCAGTTTGACGTCATTCGTTTTGCGCAGAAAGCTTGTTCTAATATTCATATTCTGCGCCTGATGCATGAGCAGGGTGTGAAGGTCGATTCCGTTTCTCTGGGTGAAATTGAACGTGCACTGGTGGCCGGTTTTATTCCGGGCGGCGAAGACAGCGAGATTGTGTTTACCGCTGACGTGCTGGATCAACCGACGCTGGAACGTGTGACCGCGCTGAATATTCCGGTGAACGCCGGTTCCATCGACATGCTCAGCCAGATTGGTCAGCACCAGGCCGGACATCCGGTGTGGCTGCGCGTTAACCCGGGCTTTGGTCACGGTCACAGCCAGAAAACCAATACCGGCGGTGAAAACAGTAAACACGGGATCTGGTATGCCGATTTACCGCAGGCACTGGCGGAGATTGCCCGTTACGGTCTGAAACTGGTGGGCATTCATACGCATATCGGTTCCGGTGTGGATTACGGTCACCTTGAGCAGGTTTGCGATGCGATGGTGCGTCAGGTGATTGAAACCGGACAAGATATTGAAGCGATATCCGCCGGTGGCGGTCTGTCGATTCCCTATCATTTTGAAGAAGAATCCATTGATACCGGCCATTACTTTGGCCTGTGGAACCGTGCGCGTGAGCAAATCGCCGCGCATCTTGGCCATGAAATTAAACTGGAGATCGAACCGGGTCGTTTCCTGGTGGCAGAATCCGGTGTACTGGTGGCGCAAATACGCGCGGTGAAAAATATGGGCAGCCGTCATTTCGTGCTGTGTGATGCGGGCTTTAACGACCTGATGCGTCCGGCGATGTACGGCAGTTATCACCATATTTCGCTGTTACCGGCCGATGGCCGCGATGTCAGCGGGCAGCCGCTGACTGAATCGGTGATTGCGGGGCCGCTGTGTGAGTCCGGCGATGTCTTTACCCAACAGGCAGGCGGCGGCGTTGAAACCTTCCCGCTGCCACCGGTAAATATTGGCGATTATCTGGTGTTCCATGACACGGGGGCTTATGGCGCATCCATGTCATCGAACTACAACACCCGACCGCTGCTGCCGGAAGTGTTGTTTGAGAATGGCGTGCCGAGATTGATTCGTCGCAGGCAGACGGTGGAAGAGTTAATTGCTCTGGAGCTTTAGTCTTTGCTCCTCCCCCTGCGAAGGGGGAGGAGGTTTTAAATACAAAGCAACGGGTTAAAGCACACTTTGAATTTAGTTTTTGACCTTAATACCCCAC
>NZ_JAFMOT010000151.1:0-41669 GCF_019049695.1 Rahnella perminowiae | reverse complement strand
AACATGGTTGTTACGCTGATCCACCCAATCGCGATGGATGACGGTCTGCGTTTCGCAATCCGTGAAGGCGGCCGTACTGTAGGTGCTGGTGTTGTTGCTAAAGTTATCGCTTAATCGCTGATAGTTTATGCAAAATAAAAGGGTGCTTCGGCACCCTTTTTTTATATCATATATTTCCTCTCGTTATTTTTATCTATTAAAAATAGATCCTGCATATATTAACGTGGCGTATATTCTCAATCCCTCTCATTATTAAATAATTTAAATATACTTTTAATGTATCAAAGATGCTTTCATATACTTTATTTGAATTATTCACAAAAAATAATAATTGGTATGATTATTTTGATAATGGAAATTATCAGTCATTCTATTAATATTGGATATATAAATAAGGATTATTTATGAAGCTGAAATATATCGCCGCATTGGTGTCGTTGTCTCTCGTTTCTGCCTCAGCAATGGCAGAATTAAAAGCCAATGATGATACCAACCAGATTGAGGGCACCAATGGTGCCACTATGATGCGCACAACAGATAATGGTGCAACCTGGTTAGTATTTGGAACTACCACTGATGGAGAATCATACGGGGTAGGGAATAATTTCCCTGGCAGGGAAACGGTTGTTGTTGCGAATTTAGATTATAACGTTATCAATACCCCGAGCTATGATGCGGATAAGGCATACAGCACCCCTCAAACAAAAGTTCGCTACAATGGCTACTACTGGACAAACCAATGGTGGGCGAATCCGGGAGAAGTTCCTGGCGAAAATTCAGTCTGGTTGAAAGGTGAGCCAACAAACCTTCAGTCTAATATTTTAGGGACTTACTATTTTACGCCATGGACTGGGGAAAAAGCACTGCAGTATCAGGCAGACACTAAGGCCAAAGTTGCCGCTCAGCGGAAAGTTATCGGGTATTTCCCTGAGTGGGGAGTTTACGAGGCTCATAACTACTTTACACCGGATAAGATTGCGACTGACCAGATTTCACATCTGAACTATGGTTTTGCTGTGATAAAGAATGGTGTCATTACGGCTCATGATACGGCTAAAGCGCCAGAGTTGATGAAAGAAATTGCGGATATCGCCAACTACCGCGGTATCACTAATATGTTATCAATAGGCGGGTGGGATAATTCACAAGAAGGTGTGTTCGAAGCGGCAACAGCAACCCAGGAAGGTACTGAACGTTTAGCGCAAAGTATTGTAGATTATGTGCTGAAATGGAAATTCCATGGCGTAGATATTGACTGGGAATATCCAGATAATGATCAGGAAAAAGCGCAATTTACCAACCTGATTAAAGTTTTACGCAGCAAGCTCGATACTGCTGGTTTGCAAAATGATATTTATTTCCAGTTATCGGCAGCCGTCACCACGAATCATAAGAATATAGAATTCATAAACCCTGCCGAAACTACGCCACTGCTGGATTCAGTAAACGTCATGGCCTATGACATACACGGCGCATTTGATCCTATCACCGGTCATAATGCTCCATTATATGCCAACCGCCAGGATGCTGATCCTAAACTCAATGTCTCCTCAGCAATGCATGAATACGCCACCACCTGGCAGGTTCCGAAGAGTAAGCTGATGATGGGTATTCCTTATTATGGTCGTGCATGGGGCGATGTGGCAGCCACTCAAATCATCCCTGGTCTTCCAGGTCTGTTCGCAACGGGTTCTGCGTCGATTCATGGTGCATGGGATGATGTCGGAGAATTTACCGGAACCAATCCATGGTATGTACTGAAAGATAAACTGGCCAATGCGGATTATGCCCGTTATTGGGATAGCGAATCTGGTGTGCCTTATCTTTATAATGCTAAAACAAAAGAATTTATCACCTATGATGATCCGCAGTCGGTTCAGGAAAAAGTAGATTACATTAATGCACAGGGTTTCGGTGGGGCAATAATATGGGATCTGAGTGGTGATACTTCATCCCATGAATTAGGCGCCATTGTTAAAAGTGTTCTGTCTAAACCTGTTGATGAGCCACATATTACAAACTTACAGGCGGGGCGTGACATTGCAAATGACAAGGCTTCTCTCGTGGTTAAGTGGGATATGGATCGCTCGAGTTATAATAACAAAAACTTCAAGCTTCTGGTCCCAAGCCCAACAGCCAAAGAAACCATAATATGGGATTTCGGAAAAGGTGAAGGTGCTACTTTCTGTGCCAGTAAAGATACAGGGGGTGACATTATTTCTCGCTGTCTATCGGTCAGTATGTTTGTTGAGCCTGGGGTGGTAGTCAGTATTGTTGATGCCGAAGATGAGAGTAAAGTTTATGGCAGTTTCACCGCGACCCAGGACATGCTCAATACTGCTGAGATTCAGGATGTGCATAAAACGTATTTTGATGAACACCAGGGGAAATTAACCTTCAATGTGGACCTTGACAAGGATCTTGTACAATCACGGCAATACCTGAATCTGGTTATTGACCATAAAGACAGCAATGGCAAAGTCACCAGTTCGGAACTTTCACAGTCATTTTATAAGATGGATCTCGTGGGTAAGAATACCAGTCAATATAGCGATGGGTATGCGGAGCTTTCGTTTAATCACTTTTATTCAACCTATGATTTTGCGAGAGCAAAAGCAGGCGACGAGTTTTCACTTGTTCTTGCCGATGGAAACACGCCAGGCGCAAAACGTCTGAAAGTGTTATCGCATCTGACAGTTACACCGGAAGTGCTGAAAAAGTAATATTTCATTTTCATGAGATATGGATTTAAGAATAATGCAATAACATGAAGGTAAGGGCTGGCTTCCCGACGGGGACCGGCCCTTTTCTGCAAGTACGGTGACCAGAAATTTGTTGGCGATGAGATTTGCAATACTAACCATTCTCATTTACAGTTAGCTTAAGTTTTATGCGATGTGTGGTTTCTATGTACGTGTGTTTATGCAACAGTGTCAGTGATAAAACGATACGGCAGGTGGTTCGTCGTTATCAGCCTCAGACGTTTCAGCAACTCAGAAACTTTGTTCCTGTGGGTACGCAGTGCGGTAAGTGTGTACGTGTTGCGCGCCAGATAATGGAAGACGAATTACAGCAGATACCGCAGCTAGACAATATCGCCTGAAAATACATCGCTAAAAAGTAGGTGTTTTCTTTGACTTACTCTGAACCGGATCTACGCTTTAGGTACCGGAACGGAGGAGTTACCTATGAAAGGCGATAAAAAAGTCATTGCTCACCTCAATAAACTTCTTGGAAATGAACTGGTTGCCATCAATCAGTATTTTTTGCATGCCCGCATGTTTAAGAACTGGGGGCTGATGCGCCTCAACGGTATCGAATATCACGAATCCATCGATGAAATGAAGCACGCCGATATCTATATTGAGCGGATCCTTTTCCTGGAAGGCATTCCTAACTTGCAGGATCTTGGCAAGCTCAATATCGGCGAAGATGTTGAGGAAATGCTGAAGTCTGATTTGCTGCTGGAGTTGGAAGGGGCGAAGGATTTACGCGAAGGCATTGCTTATGCCGACTCGGTGCATGATTACGTCAGCCGCGATTTAATGATTACTATCCTTGCGGATGAAGAGCACCACATCGACTGGCTGGAAACTGAACTGGAACTGATCGGACGTATTGGTATTCAGAATTATATCCAGTCTCAGCTGAAAGAAGAGTCGCAATAATCTCGGGTGTTTTAGCTAAACATCAGCCAGAGGGTTTTGCTTTCCTGGCTGATGTAAACCAGTGCGCCTGCCAGAGCCAGGCAGGGGCCGAAAGGTATTTGCCCCGACAATTTGTAAAAAACCACACGGATCAGCGCGAACACAATGCCTGTCACCGCGGCCAGAATGCACAAACAGGGTAACATCTGCCAGCCGACCCAGGCTCCTAGCGCCGCCAATAGTTTGAAATCACCATATCCCATCCCATCTTTGCCACTGACTAATTTGACTCCCCAGTATAAAGTCCACAGTGCAATATAGCCGGCAGCAGCACCATAGACTGAATCCTGAAGCGAAACATTGCCCGCTACGGAGTGAATGAGTAACCCGGCCCAGAGTAATGGCAGCGTCAGCCGGTCCGGAAGCAGGTAAGTGGCGAGGTCTATCAGGCTTAGCGCCAAAAGAAACCAGAACAATAGCAGTGCACTTACCAGGCTCACGGGGGTTACAAATAAGAAGGAGATGCCGAGAAACAGGGCTGCGCAAATGATTTCAGTGAAAGGGTATCTCTTTGAAATAGCGATACCACAATAATGACATCTTCCTCTTAACAGTAGCCAGCTCAGCAAGGGTATGTTTTGCCAGTATTTCAGTGAATGTTTACAGGCCGGACAGTGCGATGCCGGAAAACTCAGATTGAAGCGACTGCCGGCCGGTGCGCCGCTGTTTTGAATCATCAGCGGCAGGCGATAGACGACAACGTTCAAGAAACTGCCCATCAGCAACCCTAATATGGCGACAGCGGTATGATAAAATCCGCCGTATAATGAAGTGATATGTGCCATGTGCTGCCATCCCTCGCTCATGTGAAATGCTTTGCTGCTTAGCGTAGTGTGAGTTGTGGAACACTTACGCTGCCTGTTTGCCCGGTCCCCGTAACTATCGTTATCGCCACGACCTGAATACCGTATTCCTGGCTGAGAACTTCAAGCCAGCGCAAAAGTGCAGCGTAAGAAATCTGCTCGTAGCTGAGGGTAATCCCCCGTTCGTCTGCGAGGAGCTGAGGCAATTGCAGGGATAAATGTGTCGCTGAGGTATTGATGGCTTCCGTCAGTTTATCTTTCTGGACCTTCCCTCCTGAAGGCGCGCCGAGCTGTTGTGTCTGCTGAACCATCCATTCAAGCTGGTGGTGTTGCGTGTTGATCCGTACCCGGGATTGGGCGATCCGGCTGTTGAGCGGGGTCAAAATGCCGTACCAGACACAAGCCACTGCCAATAGAAACGCGGCAATCAGTATTAGCCATCTTTCTCGTTTATCTTTAAGCATCAGCCACTGTTTCATGAATTACTCCGCTGAGTCAGCGTAGCGGTGATGCCCGCTGAGGACGTAGCTAAATTTGAAATAGCAAAGTGAAAATCGCTGTCTGTCCGTTCGACAAAATCATCAATCGCTGCCCGGTCATCAGTCGTCACCTGCAGGGTGAACTGCTTGGTCTTTTGCTGAAAATCTAATTTATCGATGGTAATTTGCGGGATCTCCTGCTGGTAAGCGGTGAGCTTCGCCAGTGCAGGAAGAAAGGCCGTGGGCGCCTTTTTGATATTTTGTTCAAAATAGAACTTTACATTACGGGTGTGCTTGTCCTGCGGAAACCAGGTCTGATGCAGTGCCAGCATCTCGTTTTTCAGTAACGATTCTTGCTGTGAAACCTGCCACCAGGTAAAAAGTTTGGCACTGATCATCACTATTACCGTGAATATCATCATGCTTGCTGCCACCCGTTGAAGATGCCGCCCCCAGGCGGGTTCCTCTTTACGCACGGCGAACTCTCCCTGCAGCAGGTTTACTGCAGATGAAGAATTATTTTTCATCATAATCAGGGGATGGAAAGGCAGGTCAGCGCGTACCCAGTCAGAAGAGATTTCTTGTTCCTCCCCGTAATAATATAAGGTTTCCGGCATTGCAATTTTAAGCAGCGTATCGAGCAAGACCTGCTCAACCTGGCAGCCTGAGTATTGTGATTGTCGAAGGATCCAGTGCTCATCAAGCCTCATTATCGACCAGCCTTCTTCATGCCATGGCAGCAGCAAGGCATCAATATAAATGTGCTTTATTGTCAGTCCTGCATCGCTAAATCGCTGCAGACAATTTTTTAAATAATCTGCTTCAATACCCGCCACAAATAGTGTCTGCTCTTCACGATAAAGTTCCACCCAATGCAATGTGTCGATATCGCCGGCAATACTTTCCTCAGTCAGATAACCAATCGTCTGGCGGGTAATTTTACTCGCGCGCTGAGGCAGTACGATCTGGCGAAAAATGACGTCACTGGCCGGGATGAACAGACAAACATTTTGTGCCGCAGGTTGTGTGGCGAGTGCTGATAAATGTCCTGTATCCGGCAGGCAATGAATATCTTCATCACATTCTGCCTGATCCGTGAACCAATAAACTGAGTGCTCTGGCGAAGTGCCAGCCCTGATAAATAGCCTGTTGGCCAGATGAAGTTGTTCCATTTACTCAATTACCCGATAGCGTCGCTGATAAATTGTGATTTTTGAATCCTTTGGATTGAATTGCACAAAACTGGTCATAGCATTTTGCTGTTCTTCAAACCGCCCTAGCGTATAGAGTACGAAGTACTGGCTGCGTACCGTCAGCAGAGGCTTTAATTGACTGCTTTGGATTTCCAGCGTAAATCGCTGTTTTTTTGCCTCTTTCAGAAAAGCGTCAACAGAAACCCAGCCTCTGCGTGGCCGCGCTGAAATTAATGCCATCGCGTCCTCCTGATTAATCCCTCCCATAAATAAGGCGCTCAACAGGGGGGCCTGCTCTTCGGTCAGCGTATTGATGTTAATTTGCTGAGACTCTTCGGGGAGGATGCAAAGCTGTTGGCGGATCTGGTTGAGTGGCAGACGAGGAAGATCGGGGAGTAACGCCAGTTCATTCAGGGAAAAAAGACGTTGGTTAGCTGCAGCGCGGGGCATTGCCAGCGTTTCGTAATACCCGGATTCAGCACCGGAAGTTCGGGCCTCGTTATCGGCATCCAGATAATCGCTGAGAGTATCAACGAACCGCTCAGTTTCAACGGATGTTGCCTGCGCATTGAGAAGAAGCTGTTTCAGTACCTGCGTATTGTACGGTTCATCCTCTGACTTCGTATCAGGTGCGTTATTACGCAGGCTGTTAAGGTTAAAACAGTTTTGTCCATCCGCAATAATATAGTCCACTGAAAACCCGTCCTGTCCGGTGAAGTTACCTTGCTGAACAGCAAATAGATCAAGACTGTTGCGGGTAGGATTTTCAATCATTTCATTTCGAAGTTGCGGCAAAGCAATTTCTTCGGCGGCAAAGGTTAGCCAGCGTAATTGCTGTTGATTGAGCAACCAGCTTTGGCGCTGATGGCTGACCTGAAATTGCAGCGTCATTTTTGCTGCCAATGCAGCCATAATGGCAAGGATCATTAAAACAATCAGTAGTGCTACACCTTGTTGCTTACTCATTAATGACGCTCTCCCCGTTTAAGGGCATCGGAGCGGCGGATTCCGTACCGCTTTGCTCCGGCGCTTTTTCCGCTGATTCAGTATTCATCTCCTCAATGGTTTGAGGCAGAAGAAATAACCGACGTATTTCTCCTATGTCGTCCAGCGTGACAACGAGTTCAATAACGTTGGGAAAAGCATTCTTATTGTTCCAGTTATTGCTCCAGTTGCCGGAATAGAATCGCCAATGCAGAGAGTTCACACCTGTCAGCAGGGTAACGGCGGGAATCGGTGAAGAATCTTTCAGTGGCCGGGAAGGAAGAGATTGTGCACTTCGCGTTAGTGTGTGGTGGGTAAATGTCCAGGTAGCCTGGATAAGGTCACTGGCAGATAAGGGTGCTGAGGCAGAATAACTACCAATGGTAGTAAAACTTAATGACGTCTCAGAGGCGGATAAAAAAGCCTCTTTCTCAGCGATTTTCCGGGGCAATATCTGGGTGAGATCCCGTTCCATCAAAGAAAATGCTGTCTGAATCGCGGTCAGTCTTGCCGTGTGTTCTTGCGCCATTTCACTGTTTTTTACGGATGCGGAAAGGATCTGATAAGCCAGCAGGCTTAATAGTGCAAATATCGCCATCGCAATCATAACTTCAATCAGCGTGAACCCCTGTTGTTTGCCTACCGGCTGGCTGCTCATGGTTTTTTTGCCATTATCTGAGTCCAGCTGCTAACGGAAAGGAGCGGCGAACGTGTATCTTCAGCCTGAAAAACCTGTACCTGGTTCTGGCTAATTTTGTTGTCTTTATCTTGTGTGACTTGCTGTTCAACGAACCACTCCTGGCCGGCCAGTGCCACTTGTCCTTTTTCTTTTTTCGCAGATTTGATCTGTGCTTCTATCAGCGTATTTTCAGCAACCCAGCTGGCAAAGAGAGAAGTTTGCAGATGGTCTACAGCGCTCATTTGCGAACTCATACTGTTCAGTAACGCCAGCGCAGCCGTGGCAAAGATGCCAAGGGCAATGATCACTTCTATCAGGGTCATACCTTGCTGATTTTTAGCGTCAGGTGTTGAAGATATGCACATTATTTTTCAGACCTTCTGACATGTAATATCAGTGGCAGTCGTCCTTCAGAAATGATGCTGCAACAAGCCGGTTCCGATGCAGACGAAGTGAAACTGAGTTCAAATACTGAAAGTGTTCCGTCGGGCATAAAAACAATCTGTGGTGGACGGTTGATTGATTTATTGAGTGCGAACGGGCTGAGCGAAAGGGTTTCGTTTCCCGCTAATTCACCGCTGACAGGCATGCGGGAAGATTCAATCTCTTCCCACTGAGGCTCACGTGTTTGTGGTATTAACGGTAGCGTGCCACCTAAAACCACAAACCGATAAGCGCCGGCCGTTAAAGAAATCCCGAGCGGCTTTCCTTCCAACACGGCACGCTCAGAAGCATATTCCATCACTGTTTTCATTTGCTCAGCGCGTTGGATTTGTGAGTTGTCAGACGGTAAAACCATGATGACTACCCCTGCTGCAATAGCGAAAATAGCCAACACCATCAGTATTTCCAGCAGCGTAAAGCCGGATTGTTTGGCTGCGGACAAAGTTACTGATCCTTCTCAACCCAGTTCTTGATGTCATCCGCAGTGTTGGGCTCACTGTCAGGCCCGGCAGAAAAAACATCGATAGCCCCATGTTCACCCGGGCTGACTAACATGTATTCGTTGCCCCAGGGGTCAGCGGGTAAACGCTTTATATACCCGTCATTACGGTAATTGGTTGGTAATGGACTCAGGGTAGGTAAAGTGACAAGAGCTTCCAGAGTTTGTTCGGTTGTCGGATAGCGATGGTTATCCAGCTTATACATGTCGAGGGCGTTCTCGAGGGCGACGATATCGCTGACGGCTTTTTGTGTATCAGCCCGTTCTTTGTTGCCCATGACATTAGGAACAACGAGCGCCGCCAGCACGCCGAGAATGACGATAACCACCATCAGTTCGATTAATGTAAAACCTTGTTGCTTCTTAGGAATAACGGGATGATTTTTTTGAGTATTTAACATTGAGTTGTACCTTTAACTGACCAGATTATTAAGCTGGAGAATCGGTTGTAAAATCGACATGATGATGAACAAAACAATACTGGCCATCGTGACAATCAGCAGGGGTTCAAACAGTGCTAATACCATTGAAAGCCGGTGCTGCATCAGCTTGTCCTGATTGTCGGCCGCGTGTGCCATAAGCTCGCCAAGACGTCCGCTTTGCTCGCCGGAAGCAATCATGTAAAGCATCATGGGAGGGAAGAGACGGGTTTGTTCCAGAACAGCAAACAGCGAACTGCCCTGACGAACATGTTCTGCCGCCTGAGTAAGTAAATAATGGATCCGCAGGTTAGTTATCCCTTCTGTTGAGATTTTCATCGCATCAAGTAAAGGAACACCGCTCGATTGCAAGATACTGAGAGTGCGGGCATATCGGGCACTATTGATGGCCCTGATCAGCGGCCCGACCACGACAACGCCAAGCAACATCGTATGAAAACGCATACGATTATTTTTACGGCGCAGAGCTAGCCTGAAGGTACCGATGCCAGCGATAACCACGATGGCAATCAGCCACCATTCACGTTCCAGGAAACCGCTGACACCGATTAAAATACGGGTGGTCACAGGCAGCGTATGTTTCATATGCACAAACTGCTCAATGATTTGCGGGACAACGGCAACCAGTAAAATGACGATCACCAGAATGGCAACCAGGGTGAGCATGGCCGGATAGATCATGGCTTGTGACAACTTGCTTTTGATCTGCTGGCGGATTTCATAATAATCCGCCATTTTCTCCAGTACGGTGCCGAGTTGACCCGTTCTTTCACCTGCGGTGACCAGAGTCCTGAACATCGGATCAAATATGCGAGGAAAATCAGATAACGCATCGGCAAGTGTATGCCCTTCCACCACTTTGTTACGAACGGTGGTGAGCACTTGCGTCAGTCCGGCGTGCTCGGTTTGCCGGGCAATGACGGCAAGTGCGGCTTCTACGGGCAGGGCTGCATTGGTTAATGTGGCGAGCTGGCGCGAAAACAGTGAAACAGCATGTGAGGGGACACGCGTTTTCAATCCCTTACTTTTACTATTTCCAGCTATCAGCGGGTTGCCAACCGGCTTTATTTCAATAAGTGTTAAACCCCGCTCACGCACAATCTGACGCGCCAGACGCAGAGAATCAGCGTCAATGACTCCCCGCTGCGTTTTGCCCGTCGGGGAGGTAGCATGAAAGGCGAAGCGACTCATGAGATTGTTCCCTGTGTCGCTATCTCTTGTTCAGCAGTAACTCTGATCACTTCTTCCAGTGTAGTCTCGCCGCTGATGGCTTTAAGCAGGCCATTTTCCCGCAAGCTTCGGGCGGTTTTGCGATGAATATTCTCAATGGAAAATTCATCCTGATTCTCATGAATTGCCTGACGTATAGCGTTATCAACCACCATACATTCGTGGATGGCGGCCCTGCCTTTATAGCCTGTGAAATGGCAATGAGAACATCCTACAGCTTTAAAAACAGAGGAGGGTGGCTCAGGCAGAAAGTGGAATAAAGGAAGGTGAGACTCCTCTAACGGGAACGGCCGTGCACAATGCGGACACAGACGTCGCACAAGTCGCTGAGCTACTACACCTAATAACGAAGAGGCGAGAAGGAAAGGCTCCAGACCCATATCCCGTAAGCGGGTGATGGCACCGACGGCACTATTCGTATGCAAGGTTGACATCACCAGATGGCCGGTCAGTGAAGCTTGTACCGCGATTTGAGCTGTTTCATTATCGCGGATCTCACCGACCATGACGACATCCGGGTCCTGACGCAAAATCGCCCGCAAACCGAGAGCAAATGTCATATCGACGCGGGGGTTAACTTGTGTTTGCCCCACACCTTCCAGTTCATACTCAATCGGGTCTTCGACGGTGAGAATGTTACGCTCGTTATTGTTGAGGGCCGAGAGAACGGCGTACAGGGTCGTGCTTTTACCTGAGCCAGTCGGCCCGGTGACCAGAATAATCCCGTGAGGTTTATGGATTAATGCCGACAGCTGTTGTTCATCCTGCGTAGACAGACCCAGTTGTGAAATATCGAGGCATAAATTATTTTTATCCAGAAGACGCATCACGACACGTTCACCATATTGAGCAGGAATGGTCGATACGCGGATATCGATCGCCCGGTGACCAATACGTAGCGAAATACGCCCATCCTGAGGTAAACGTTTTTCGGCGATGTCCAGTTTTGCCATCACCTTGATACGCGATACCAGAAAAGGCGCCAGCTTGCGGGCAGGTTGCAGGATTTGCCGTAATACACCGTCGATACGAAACCGGATACTGAGCATGCGTTCGAAGGTTTCGATATGAATATCCGAAGCGCCCTCTTTGACGGCTTCAGAAAGCACTGCATTAATCAGGCGGATGATCGGCGAATTCTCATCACTGGCCAGCAGATCTTCGTTATCCGGTAATTCCTCAGACAAAGACAGAAGATCGACCTCGTTATCAATATCATCAATAATTTGTTGCGATTCGCCGCTGCTACGCTGATAGGTTGCGGATAACTTTTCATCGAACAGCGTAGTTTCCACTATTTCGACTGACGTTATTTCCCCCATAACCCGACGTGCCTCGAGCAGGGTTTCCACTGAAATGTCCTGACGGCAAAAAAGCACGTCATTAAGCCGCGTGACGCCTTTTTGTTTGGCATAAGCATAAGGCAGAACAGGAACTGATTGTTCTACAGCGGATTTTTGTGACAATTCGTTATCCTTGTTCATGGCTTATCCACTAAACGGATTACGAGGTTTGCCGGTATTAGGCGTGGCCGGTATGGCGGTTTTTGGCGCTTTATTCTCAGGGTAGTCAGGCAAAACAGAACGAGTATTGGGTGTGAGCAGATCTTCATGATCTTCAGCCTGACGTGTTTTCTGAATCTTTTGAAAATGCGAATATTTCTTATTGGAAAGGGAAGAGTAAACTTCATCATCGCGAATAATGGTCGGCCTGATAAATACCATCAGATTACGTTTTGCTGATTCAGTGCTGGTGTAGCGGAACAAATTGCCTACCCATGGGATATCACCCAACAGCGGCACTTTGGATTTGGTTTCTTTGGTGCTGTCATCCAGTAAGCCGCCCAGAACCACAGTTTCACCCGTACGAACCAGCACGGCATTAGAAATGGTTCGGGTATTGAAGGTGGGGCCAAGAGTCGAGTTAGTTGAAGTATCAACGCTGGAAACTTCCTGTTCGATGTCCATCAGGACAGAGTCACCTTCATTGATCTGCGGTGTGACCTTTAATTTTGTGCCGACGGTTTTGTAAACCACACTGCTATAAATGTTATCGCCAGACGTGGTTTGTGAGCCGGAAAGGGAAGGGACTTCCTGACCGACATTGAATGAGGCTTCTTTATTATCAAGGGTGACAATGCTTGGCGTGGCAAGAATATCGTTTTTATTACTGGTAGATAACGCAGTGAGTAAGACGTTCCAGTCACCGCTAAAGAAGCCTGCGGTCATGCCATTGAAGGTCTGCAAAGTGCTGCTCAGAGGGTTATCGCTGCTGATAACGCCTTCTTTTTTGTACTGACGTACTCCGGGTGCAACGGTCGATATTGGCGCGCCTGTACCGGTAAATTGTGTTCCACCAACCTGGTTGTTACTCCACTGGATACCCAAATTGAGCCCGTTACCATCCTGTACTTCAACAATAATGGCCTCGACTAGCACCTGTGCCCGGCGGATATCAAGCTTGGTGATGACCTGCTCAAGTGACTGCATCACATCTTGCTGAGCAGTAATAACGATGGAGTTGGTTTGCTCATCAGCCGTGATGCTCATAGGTTTGTTAGAGGCTGCCGAAGTCTGAGCAGTTTTGCCTTCTTTCATCTCCTGAGTAATGCCTGTCAGAACGGGAACGATCTTTTCCGCTTTGGCATATTTCAGATAGAAAACACGGGTGTTGCCCTGAGAAGACCGGTCTTTATCCAGCTGATTAACCAGTTTTGCTGCGCGGCTTCGTACGCTCTCTGGCCCGCTGACAATGAGCGTGTTGGTTCTTTCATCGGCGACAATTTTGGCTTGTAATATGGATGATGATTGTCCTTTTGATTCTTCACGAACCAGGTTGTTCATCATCTCAGCCATTTCGGGAGCAGAAGCATATTTTAGTTTGATGGTTTGTCTTTGCTGGTTGCCCATCGCGTCAACGCGTTCGACCAGATTAATGAGCCGGTTGACCACCGATGCCCGGCCAGTCAGAAGCAAAACATTGGAGGGTTCGTAATGAACAACATTCCCTACGCCTGTACTGTCATTCATCTGGCGAAGCAAAGGCGCCAGTTCTCTGACCGGCACGTTAAGAAGCGTAATGACGCGGGTAACAATTTCATCTCCCTTACCGGGACTGTTTTTATCCGCGACGGGAACACCAGACATTTTGGCATTCGCTGAACGTACGACCTTCAGTAGCCCGTTATCCATGGGGATCACCGCAAAACCATAGATATCCAGCACACTTAGGAAAAATTGATAGTATTGTTCTTCATTCAAGACATCATAACTTCTGACAGAAACAGTCCCCTGCACGGAAGGATCGATAAGAATAGTTTTATTCAGATTTTTGCTTACCGTATCAATAAACTCTTTAATATCCGTGCCCTTAAAACTCGCAGTAAATTCTTCCGCATGTACAATTCCTGGAAGGGTAGCAAATAATATGCATGCCTTTACTAAGAGAGGGTTAATGAACTTCTTCATGACTTTCAGTATCCAACGATGTTTCGATAGTGGCTAAATTTATATAGATATTCTGAAGTTGGCTTTCTCTCAGAACGGTAAGTTGTACATCCCTCAGGCTTGCCAGTTGTTCAATGTATTTATCTGCTGTTGCGGTGTCGTCAAGAGGTTGTCCGTTTATTTTAATGACGACCTCACCGGGAATAAGTCCCGCTCTAAGATAAATATTACTGTTCGTTCTGGGGTTAAATCTATAACCTGTAAGTTTCTCATCTTTATATATGGGGTTGGCAACTAAATAATGCATTAAGTATTTTGCATGTTCTTTGTTAGCCTTCTCTTTTTCTGGTTTAAGATGTTTATTTTCCCGAGATTTATCATTGAGGTATAAAATCGCTATTCCCCTGGGAGTTCGTATTTGAACTTCATCTGCTTTTACCGACTGCAAGTAAGCATTTTCCACATCAGCGAGCTTTTCGCCTTCACGATAACTTTGTTGACCTGACGGCCCCTGGAGGATAGCCAGTGAGCGCTGGGTGTCAGTACTTGTCAGAACGCCCTTAAGGAGTAAGGGGAGTTTCACGCTCACGGCGGGTGGCGGAGTTACCTCTTTAATCGCTGATTTTTTGGGTTTCTCAAAGAGTGTGCCCGGTATATTTACAAGCGTTTTGGCCTCACCGGAGGTCTTGGGTATGCTCTTAATGCTTTCCCGGCTATTTAGTACAGTAACAGCGATTATTGAGCAACAAATCATTATGCAGGTGAATGTTATGAGAATAAACATTCCGATCTTCAATGATATCTTCGGCCAATGTCCTTTATTCCAGGCGGCATACATGTGTTGGATCATTCCTTTGTGCTTTCATTATTCCAGTGGGTTACTTATTAAGCTATATTATACGTAGAAAAACATTGATTCACATTAATACATGTTCAATATGAATGAGGTTGTGTTTCTTGATTTTCAGATTTATTCCTCTTTCGGTTTTTTTTATTTAAAAACATTCATTGAATGTATAAATGGTTATGGACATTGGTATGTACTGTGATTACTTTAAATTCATCACCTCTCCTTTTGAGGATGGTAATTATTTCAATAATATACGTTTATTAGCCGCCCAGGATTTCATTCTGCAGAAGCTCAATCTGGGAGGTGTCGCGATACTCAGTGGTAATAAAGGCGTTGGCAAAACACGACTGGCGCATGAGATTGCCCGAAGGAGCCAGCGCCGGGTATTACATTTAAGTGCGGCTTCCTTGAACGGAGCAGACAGCGAGAGTTTGGGGCAATTGCTAGCTTGTTGTTTTCAGTTGAAAAAATGGCGCGCATTACCGCCCTCGATTGTAACCATGCGAATCGCAGAATCCTTTGAGCATCATGGAAATATCACAGAGCCATGGCTGGTTGTCGTTGATAATGCTGAAAACCTCACGGCAGAAAGTTATGAATTTTTACGGACATTCAAAGCGTATCCGCAATCTCTGCGCGTCTCGTTCCTGTTAGTAGAAGAACATAAGGGAGGCGCAGGCAGCAGGCGGCATAAGAAGGGGATACCCCATGCGGTTTATTCACTTTCTCCGATGAATTTCGCCGAAACATCGGATTATCTGTCCCAAAGACTGCAAGCAGCCGGAGGGGAAGAGGGCATTTTTAACAAAGCGGCCATTGAATTGTTGCAGAGTGCTTCTGGTGGGAGGTTCCAGCTTATTAATGCGCTGGCAGCAGATTCACTTAACAGCGCATATGCAGAAAAAACGCAGTCAGTCACTTACCGGCAAATGAAAGTTTGTGTCGAAACCCGGGGGCTCTCTCCTGGCAAAAAGAAATGTCTCACGCTACTCATCGCGTGTTACATGCTTTTTGGCGGTGTGTTGGGATGGACTTATTTCAGTTATGCAAAGCCATACCTTCCGCTGACGTTGACGCTTTCCGAAAGACTTCATGAAACCCCTGCAGCGGCCAAGACACTGAATGATGTTGGCAGTAATGAGCGTAATGGCATGCGCCAGCTCTTTAAGGTATGGGGCTATGATGTGCCGACTGATGATGCGTTCTGTGATCAGGCCGTGCGTGCACAGCTCACGTGTAAAAAGGGTAAGGCGACATTAGAGGCTTTAGTGCAGGAAGGCATCCCATGGGTGAGTCCGATTACAACAGATAAGCAGTCCGTCTACGTTACCGTTGTGAAGGTCACGGATGAGACGTTAGATATTCTTATTAAAGATGAAACGTGGACAGTTCAGCGCAGCTGGTTTAACGAAGTCTGGGGCGGCGAATATATCCAACTATTCCCGCAGACTCCAAGTGGTAAAAACACCATCAACAATACGAGTTCGGAAGCTGATACCGCCTGGCTGGATATGACGTTGAGTAAAATCCTGAACCAGCCATTCAGCAAAACGGGTCGGTGGGACAAGGATTTGATTGAGAAGATTAAATTATTCCAGCAACGGGAAGATCTTGTTGTTGATGGAAGGGTAGGCAAAGGCACCCTGATGCAAATCGCTAAACGTACCGGCAACATGCCAGTACTGCTTACAAAAGAAGAGCTTTAAAATAAAAATGCAAAATATTCATTTATCGGCTTACACAAGCCATTTAAACAAACAAAAGGTGAAGGTGACGGTCCATCGTCCGCTCAGAAAAAACGTGTATTGCCTGATGCTAAGTAGCCTATGTTTGTTGGCTGGCGCGGTGGCCGGGACTTATCTTCATATAAGTTACCTTAACTGGCAAAGCCACCGTATAGAAATCAGTGAAGATTCCCCTCTTCCTTATCATCAATCTCCGTTGCATTACATTTATAAGAACAAAGCACTGCCTGCTGTTAGCCAGACTGCCTATACAGATGACAACGCAAATGCGGAGGAAGAACTGCCTGAAGAAACTTCATCTATGGAGACTGAGTCTCAGGAAGGGGCGCCGCCAGATGAAAGTGATGAGAGTCAAATCATCAAGTTAGAGGAGGGAAGCCCTGACATGCCCTTACAAGAATGGCTGAAAAAAGCAATGCAGGAGCAGCAGCAAGAAGAGAAGAGCGCAAAATAAAAGCATTTTCTTTATAGTTCAGATTGCTTCTTGCGGGTGTTTAAGTATAATGCGCGGGCTTACCTAATCTTGGTAGGTCTGATTCAATGAGAATCAGATGGCCGATAAGTTTACTTGCCGGTCAACAATACTCCCGATATGGGGGTTATGTGAAGAACGATTACACTCTCCCATCAATCGAAATGGGTTTGAGGAGTAATTATTTACGTTTAAAATAATTGGAGCTCTGGTCTCATGCAGAACCAAAGAATCCGTATCCGCCTGAAAGCGTTTGATCATCGTCTGATCGATCAATCAACTGCGGAAATCGTTGAGACTGCGAAGCGCACTGGTGCGCAAGTTCGTGGTCCAATCCCGCTGCCGACCCGCAAAGAGCGCTTTACCATTCTGATTTCTCCGCACGTCAATAAAGATGCGCGCGATCAGTATGAAATTCGCACTCACAAGCGTCTGGTTGACATCGTTGAGCCAACCGAGAAAACCGTTGATGCTCTGATGCGTCTGGATCTGGCTGCTGGTGTAGACGTGCAGATCAGCCTGGGTTAATCAGGGTCATTGAGCGATTGAGAGGTTGAAACAATGATTGGTTTAGTCGGTAAGAAAGTGGGTATGACTCGTATCTTCACTGAAGATGGCGTTTCTATCCCTGTAACCGTTATCGAAATTGAAGCAAACCGCGTTACTCAGGTCAAAGACCTGGACAACGACGGTTACCGCGCTGTACAGGTTACTACTGGTAGCAAAAAAGCTAACCGTGTAACCAAACCAGAAGCGGGTCACTTCGCTAAAGCTGGCGTAGAAGCTGGCCGCGGTCTGTGGGAATTCCGCCTTGCAGAAGGTGAAGAATTTACTGCAGGTCAGAACATTAGCGTTGAAATTTTCGCAGACGTTAAGAAAGTTGATGTTACCGGTACTTCTAAAGGTAAAGGTTTTGCTGGCACAGTTAAGCGCTGGAATTTCCGTACCCAAGACGCTACCCATGGTAACTCCTTGTCTCACCGTGTTCCGGGTTCTATCGGTCAGAACCAGACTCCGGGCAAAGTGTTCAAAGGCAAGAAAATGGCAGGCCAACTGGGTAACGAGCGTGTAACCGTTCAAAGCCTGGACGTAGTACGTGTTGACGCTGAGCGCAACCTGCTGCTGGTCAAGGGTGCTGTTCCGGGTGCTACCGGTGGCAACCTGATCGTTAAACCTGCTGTTAAGGCTTAACGTCGAGGAGATAGGAATGGAATTAGTAGTGAAAGACGCGCAGAGCGCGCTGACTGTTTCCGAAACTACCTTCGGGCGTGATTTCAATGAAGCGCTGGTACACCAGGTCGTTGTTGCTTATGCAGCAGGTGCCCGTCAAGGTACTCGCGCTCAGAAGACCCGTGCTGAAGTAACCGGTTCCGGTAAAAAACCTTGGCGTCAGAAAGGTACTGGCCGTGCGCGTTCAGGTTCTGTTAAGAGCCCGATCTGGCGTTCCGGTGGTGTAACCTTCGCTGCAAAGCCACAGGACCACAGTCAAAAAGTAAATAAAAAGATGTACCGCGGCGCGCTGAAAAGCATTCTGTCCGAACTGGTACGTCAAGATCGTTTGATCGTTGTCGAGACGTTCTCTGTAGAAGCGCCTAAAACTAAGCTGCTGGCACAGAAACTGAAAGACATGGCTCTGGAAGACGTGCTGATTGTAACTGGCGAAGTCGACGAGAATCTGTTCCTGGCCGCACGTAACCTGTACAAGGTTGACGTTCGCGATGTAGCAGGTATCGATCCAGTAAGCCTGATCGCCTTCGACAAAGTAGTTATGACTGCTGACGCTGTGAAGCAAGTTGAGGAGATGCTGGCATGATTCGTGAAGAACGTCTGCTGAAAGTGCTGCGCGCGCCGCACGTTTCTGAAAAAGCGTCTACTGCGATGGAAAAGAACAACACCATCGTTCTCAAAGTTGCCAAAGACGCGACTAAAGCGGAAATCAAAGCTGCGGTTTCGAAACTGTTTGAAGTCGAAGTCGAAGATGTGAACACTTTGCTGGTTAAAGGCAAAGTTAAACGTCACGGTCAGCGTGTTGGTCGTCGTAGCGACTGGAAAAAAGCTTACGTAACCCTGAAAGAAGGCCAGAATCTGGACTTCATCAGCGGCGCTGAGTAAGTCGGAGGAGTAAGAACAATGGCAATTGTTAAATGTAAACCTACATCTCCGGGTCGTCGCCACGTTGTTAAAGTGGTTAACCCTGAGCTGCACAAGGGTAAACCTTATGCTCCGCTGCTTGAAAAACTGAGCAAAAGCGGTGGCCGTAACAACAATGGCCGTATCACCACCCGTCATATCGGTGGTGGCCACAAACAGCATTATCGTCTGGTTGACTTCAAACGCAACAAAGATGGTATCGCTGCAGTGGTTGAGCGTCTGGAGTACGATCCGAACCGTTCCGCGAATATCGCGCTGGTTCTGTACAAAGACGGCGAACGCCGTTACATCCTGGCGCCGAAAGGCCTGAAAGTGGGTGACCAGATCCAATCTGGTGTTGATGCTGCAATCAAGACAGGTAACACCCTGCCTATGCGCAACATCCCAGTAGGTTCAACGGTTCATAACGTAGAAATGAAACCAGGTAAAGGCGGCCAGATGGCTCGTTCAGCCGGTGCCTACGTTCAGATCGTTGCTCGTGACGGTTCCTACGTAACTCTGCGTCTGCGCTCTGGCGAAATGCGTAAAGTTCAGATTGATTGCCGCGCCACCTTAGGTGAAGTCGGTAACTCTGAACACATGCTTCGCGTTCTGGGTAAAGCAGGTGCTGCTCGTTGGCGTGGTATTCGTCCTACCGTTCGCGGTACTGCGATGAACCCAGTCGATCACCCACACGGTGGTGGTGAAGGTCGTAACTTTGGTAAGCACCCGGTAACTCCGTGGGGCGTTCAAACCAAAGGTAAGAAGACCCGTAGCAACAAGCGTACTGATAAATTCATTGTACGTCGCCGTAGCAAAAAATAATTAGAGGATAAGCCATGCCACGTTCTCTCAAGAAAGGTCCTTTTATTGACCTGCACTTGCTGAAGAAGGTAGAGAAAGCGGTGGAAAGCGGTGACAAGAAGCCTTTGCGCACTTGGTCCCGTCGTTCAACGATCTTTCCTAACATGATCGGTTTGACCATCGCTGTCCATAATGGTCGTCAGCACGTACCAGTATTTGTTTCCGATGAAATGGTCGGTCACAAACTGGGTGAATTCGCGCCGACTCGTACTTATCGCGGCCATGCGGCTGATAAAAAAGCTAAAAAGCGCTAAGGTAGGAGGAAGAGATGGAAACTATCGCTAAACATCGCCACGCTCGTTCTTCTGCTCAGAAGGTTCGCCTTGTTGCTGACCTGATTCGCGGTAAGAAAGTGTCGCAAGCTCTGGAAACTCTGGCCTACACCAACAAGAAAGCTGCTGGTCTGGTTAAGAAGGTGCTGGAGTCTGCCATTGCTAACGCAGAACACAACGATGGCGCTGACATCGATGATCTGAAAGTCACGAAGATTTTCGTAGACGAAGGCCCAAGCATGAAGCGCATTATGCCGCGTGCTAAAGGTCGTGCAGATCGCATTCTGAAGCGCACCAGCCACATTACTGTGGTTGTGTCCGATCGCTGAGACTCTGGAGACTAGCAATGGGTCAGAAAGTACATCCTAATGGTATTCGACTGGGTATTGTCAAACCTTGGAACTCTACTTGGTATGCAAATACCAAAGATTTCGCTGACAACCTGGACGGCGACTTTAAAGTTCGTCAATTCCTGACTAAGGAATTGGCGAAAGCTTCCGTTTCTCGCATCGTTATCGAGCGTCCGGCGAAGAGCATCCGTGTGACTATCCACACTGCTCGTCCTGGCATCGTTATCGGCAAGAAAGGCGAAGATGTCGAAAAACTGCGTAAGGTCGTAGCGGATATCGCTGGCGTTCCTGCGCAGATTAACATCGCCGAAGTCCGTAAACCGGAACTGGACGCAAAATTGGTTGCTGACAGCATCACTTCACAGCTGGAACGTCGCGTTATGTTCCGTCGTGCTATGAAGCGTGCAGTACAGAACGCAATGCGTCTTGGCGCTAAAGGTATCAAAGTTGAAGTAAGCGGCCGCCTTGGCGGTGCTGAAATCGCGCGTACTGAATGGTACCGTGAAGGTCGTGTTCCGTTGCACACTCTGCGTGCGGATATCGATTACAACACATCTGAAGCGCACACCACTTACGGTGTAATCGGCGTTAAGGTATGGATCTTCAAAGGTGAGATCCTGGGTGGTATGGCTGCAGTTGAACAACCGGAACCGGCTGCTCAACCTAAAAAGCAGCAGCGTAAAGGCCGCAAGTAAGGAGAGTCGCTGATGTTACAACCAAAGCGTACAAAATTCCGTAAGGTGCACAAGGGCCGCAACCGTGGTCTTGCGCAAGGTACGGATGTGAGCTTCGGCACTTACGGTCTGAAAGCTGTTGGCCGTGGTCGTCTGACTGCTCGTCAAATTGAAGCAGCACGTCGTGCGATGACCCGTGCAGTTAAGCGTCAAGGTAAGATCTGGATCCGAGTATTCCCGGACAAACCGATCACCGAGAAACCGCTCGAAGTTCGTATGGGTAAAGGTAAAGGCAACGTAGAGTATTGGGTTGCTTTGATCCAGCCTGGTAAAGTCCTGTACGAAATGGACGGTGTGCCTGAAGAGCTGGCTCGTGAAGCCTTCCAGCTGGCAGCAGCCAAACTGCCTATCAAAACCACCTTTGTAACTAAGACGGTGATGTAATGAAAGCACAAGAGCTGCGCGAAAAAAGCGTGGAAGAGCTGAACACTGAGTTGCTGAACCTTTTGCGTGAGCAGTTTAACCTGCGCATGCAAACGGCAAGCGGTCAGTTGCAGCAAACACACCTGTTGAAACAAGTGCGTCGTGATGTTGCACGTGTGAAAACTTTACTGACTGAAAAGGCGGGTGCGTAATGACTGACAAGATCCGTACTCTGCAGGGTCGTGTAATCAGTAACAAAATGGAAAAATCCATTGTTGTTGCGATTGAACGCGTGGTGAAACACCCGATCTACGGTAAGTTCATCAAACGTACGACTAAATTGCACGTACATGACGAGAACAATGAATGTGGTATCGGCGACGTTGTGGAAATCAGCGAATGCCGTCCACTGTCTAAGACTAAGTCTTGGACCTTGGTTCGCGTTGTAGAGAAAGCGATTCTGTAATACAGTAGCGCCTCTCAAAAATAGATAAACGGCTCATGTACGTGGGCCGTTTATTTTTTCTACCCATAATCGGGAACCGGTGTTATAATGCCGCGCCCTCATATTGTGGGGATTTCTTAATGACCTATCCTGGGTCCTAAAGTTGTAGTTGACATTAGCGGAGCACTAACATGATCCAAGAACAGACTATGCTGACCGTGGCCGACAACTCCGGTGCACGTCGCGTAATGTGTATCAAGGTTCTAGGTGGCTCGCACCGTCGCTACGCAGGCGTCGGCGACATCATCAAAATTACCATCAAGGAAGCAATTCCTCGCGGTAAGGTGAAGAAAGGCGATGTGCTGAAGGCGGTAGTGGTGCGCACCAAGAAGGGTGTTCGTCGCCCGGACGGTTCTGTCATTCGCTTCGATGGTAATGCATGCGTTATTTTAAACAATAACAGCGAGCAGCCAATCGGCACGCGTATTTTTGGGCCGGTAACTCGTGAACTGCGTAATGAGAAGTTCATGAAAATTATCTCTCTGGCACCAGAAGTACTCTAAGGAGCGAACCATGGCAGCGAAAATCCGTCGTGATGACGAAGTTATCCTGCTTACCGGTAAAGATAAAGGTAAGCGCGGTAAAGTAAAAAATGTCCTGTCTTCTGGCAAGGTCATTGTTGAAGGTATCAACCTGGTTAAGAAACATCAGAAGCCTGTACCGGCCCTGAATCAACCAGGCGGCATCGTTGAAAAAGAAGCTGCAATTCCGGTTTCTAACGTTGCTCTCTTCAACACGGCTACTGGCAAGGCGGACCGTGTAGGCTTTAGATTCGAAGACGGCAAAAAAGTCCGTTTCTTCAAATCTAACAGCGAAACTATCAAGTAATTTGGAGTAGTACGATGGCGAAACTGCATGATTACTACAAAGACGATGTCGTAAAAAAACTCATGACTGAGTTTGGTTACAATTCTGTCATGCAAGTCCCTCGGGTCGAGAAGATCACCCTGAACATGGGTGTTGGTGAAGCGATCGCTGACAAGAAACTGCTGGATAACGCAGCAGCTGACCTGGCAGCAATCTCCGGTCAAAAGCCGTTGATCACCAAAGCACGCAAATCAGTTGCAGGCTTCAAAATTCGTCAGGGCTATCCGATCGGCTGTAAAGTAACCCTCCGCGGCGAACGCATGTGGGAGTTCTTTGAGCGTCTGGTCTCCATTGCTGTTCCACGTATTCGTGACTTCCGCGGCTTGTCTGCTAAGTCTTTCGATGGTCGTGGTAACTACAGTATGGGCGTGCGTGAACAGATCATCTTCCCGGAAATCGATTATGATAAAGTCGATCGCGTTCGTGGTTTAGATATTACTATCACCACTACTGCGAAATCCGATGATGAAGGCCGTGCATTGCTGACAGCCTTTAACTTCCCGTTCCGCAAGTAAGGCAGGGTTACTAATGGCTAAGCAATCCATGAAAGCACGCGAAGTCGTTCGCGTAAAACTGGCTGATAAATACCGCGCTAAACGCGAGGAATTGAAAGCTATTATCTCTGGTGTGAACTCATCCGACGAAGATCGTTGGGATGCAGTTCTTAAGCTGCAGTCTCTGCCGCGTGATTCCAGCCCGTCTCGTCAGCGTAACCGCTGCCGTCAAACTGGTCGTCCGCATGCTTTCCTGCGGAAGTTCGGGTTGAGCCGTATTAAGGTCCGTGAAGCCGCTATGCGCGGTGAAATTCCGGGTCTTAAGAAGGCTAGCTGGTAATTGTCACCAATTGAATCACGGGAGTAAAGACAGATGAGCATGCAAGATCCGATCGCGGATATGCTGACCCGTATCCGTAACGGTCAAGCCGCGAACAAAGTTGCGGTCACCATGCCTTCCTCCAAGCTGAAAGTGGCTATTGCCAACGTGCTGAAGGAAGAAGGCTACATTGAAGAATTTAAAATCGAAGGCGACGCCAAACCTGAACTGGAATTAGTACTGAAGTACTTCCAGGGTAAGGCAGTGGTAGAAAGCATTCAACGTATCAGCCGTCCAGGCCTGCGCATCTATAAGAAAAAAGATGAGCTGCCAAAAGTTATGGCCGGTATGGGTATCGCTGTTATTTCTACCTCTAAAGGTGTTATGACTGATCGTGCAGCTCGCCAAGCTGGTCTTGGTGGCGAGATTATCTGCTACGTAGCTTAATTGGGAGGAAAGAATGTCTCGTGTTGCAAAAGCACCCGTCGTCATTCCTGCCGGCGTAGAGGTAAAACTCAACGGTCAGGTTATTTCGATTAAGGGTAAAAACGGCGAGCTGTCACGTACTATCCATGACGCTGTTGTAGTTAAACAGGAAGAAAATACACTGACTTTCGCTCCGCGCGAAGGTTCTGTAAACGGTTGGGCCCAAGCGGGTACCACTCGTGCACTGTTGAACTCTATGGTTATAGGTGTTACCGACGGCTTCACTAAAAAGCTTCAACTGGTAGGTGTTGGTTATCGTGCTGCTGTTAAAGGCAACGTGGTGAATTTAGCCTTAGGCTTCTCTCACCCGGTCGATCATCAACTGCCGGAAGGCATCACTGCAGAATGTCCGACCCAAACTGAAATCGTGCTGAAAGGCGCTGATAAACAGGTTATTGGTCAGGTTGCTGCAGATTTACGTGCCTACCGTCGTCCTGAGCCTTATAAAGGCAAGGGTGTCCGTTACGCCGACGAAGTCGTGCGTACCAAAGAGGCTAAGAAGAAGTAAGGTAACACTATGGATAAGAAATCTGCTCGTATCCGTCGTGCGACCCGCGCACGCCGCAAGCTCAAAGAATTGGGTGCGACTCGTCTGGTGGTACATCGTACCCCGCGTCATATTTACGCACAGGTCATCGCACCAAACGGTTCTGAAGTAATAGTTGCTGCATCTACTGTAGAAAAAACTATCACTGAGCAACTGAAGTATACCGGCAACAAAGATGCTGCCACTGCTGTAGGTAAAGCTATCGCAGAACGCGCATTGGAAAAAGGGATCACGAAAGTATCCTTTGACCGTTCCGGTTTCCAATATCATGGTCGAGTCCAGGCACTGGCAGATGCTGCCCGTGAAGCTGGCCTTCAGTTCTAAGGAAGAGGTTTAAGATGGCTCACATCGAAAAACAAGCTGGCGAACTGCAGGAAAAGCTGATCGCGGTAAACCGCGTATCTAAAACCGTAAAAGGTGGCCGTATCTTCAGCTTTACCGCACTGACAGTAGTTGGTGATGGTAACGGTCGCGTTGGTTTTGGCTACGGCAAAGCACGCGAAGTTCCGGCAGCGATCCAGAAAGCGATGGAAAAAGCCCGTCGCAACATGATGAATGTCGCGCTGAATAGCGGCACCCTGCAGCATCCTGTTAAAGGTGCTCATACGGGTTCCCGTGTGTTCATGCAGCCGGCTTCCGAAGGTACCGGTATTATCGCCGGTGGTGCAATGCGCGCCGTCCTGGAAGTTGCAGGGGTTCATAACGTATTGGCTAAAGCTTATGGTTCTACCAACCCGATCAACGTGGTTCGTGCAACTATCGATGCTTTGGCAAATATGAAATCCCCACAAATGGTCGCTGCCAAGCGTGGTAAATCCGTTGAAGAAATTCTGGGGTAATTAACCATGGCAAAGACTATTAAAGTTACACAAACTCGCAGTTCCATTGGCCGTCTGCCGAAGCATAAAGCTACTCTGCTGGGCCTGGGTCTGCGTCGCATTGGTCACACCGTTGAGCGTGAGGATACTCCTGCTGTACGCGGTATGATCAACCTGGTTTCCTACATGGTTAAGGTTGAGGAGTAAGAGATGCGTTTAAATACTCTGTCTCCGGCTGATGGTGCCAAACAAGCGCCAAGGCGTGTAGGTCGTGGTATTGGTTCTGGCCTGGGTAAAACCGGCGGTCGTGGTCACAAAGGTCAGAACTCACGTTCTGGTGGTGGCGTACGTCGTGGTTTTGAAGGTGGTCAGATGCCTTTATATCGTCGTTTGCCGAAATTCGGCTTCACCTCCCGCAAAGCTATGATCACGGCAGAAGTTCGTCTGTCTGAACTGGCTCTGGTGGAAGGCGACGTGATCGACCTGAACGCGCTGAAAGCCGCTAACGTGGTTGGTATCCAGATCGAGTTCGCGAAAGTAATCCTTTCTGGCGAAGTCGGTCGTGCGGTAACTCTGCGTGGTTTGCGTGTCACCAAAGGCGCTCGTGTTGCTATCGAAGCTGCTGGCGGTAAAATTGAGGAATAAGTAGCAGATGGCTAAGCAACCGGGATTAGATTTTCAAAGTGCCAAGGGTGGACTAGGCGAACTGAAGCGCAGACTTTTGTTTGTTATCGGTGCGCTGATTGTTTTCCGTATCGGCTCTTTTATTCCGATCCCTGGTATTGATGCCACTGTACTTGCCAAATTGCTCGAGCAGCAAAGAGGTACCATCATTGAAATGTTTAACATGTTCTCTGGTGGTGCCCTTAGCCGTGCTTCAATCTTTGCTCTGGGGATCATGCCGTACATTTCGGCATCGATCATTATCCAGCTGTTAACGGTGGTTCATCCAGCTTTAGCAGAAATAAAGAAAGAAGGAGAGGCTGGCCGTCGTAAGATTAGCCAGTACACTCGTTACGGTACGCTGGTATTGGCAGTGTTTCAGTCGATCGGTATTGCTACCGGTCTGCCGAATATGCCTGGTATGCAGGGCTTGGTGTTAAATCCAGGCTTTGCGTTCTACTTTACTGCAGTTGTGAGCTTGGTGACTGGGACAATGTTCCTGATGTGGCTGGGGGAGCAGATTACTGAACGAGGTATCGGTAACGGTATTTCAATCATAATCTTTGCAGGTATCGTAGCGGGTCTCCCGCCAGCGATTGCACATACTATCGAACAAGCTCGGCAAGGCGACCTGCACTTCCTCCTGTTGCTGTTGGTTGCAGTTTTAGTGTTTGCAGTGACTTTCTTTGTGGTGTTTGTTGAACGTGGTCAACGTCGTATCGTCGTTAACTACGCTAAGCGCCAACAAGGTCGTCGTGTCTATGCAGCACAGAGCACGCACTTACCGTTGAAAGTGAATATGGCCGGGGTAATCCCAGCGATCTTCGCTTCCAGCATTATTCTGTTCCCTGCCACGATTGCATCATGGTTTGGGGGCGGGACTGGTTGGAACTGGCTGACTACGATTTCGCTGTATTTGCAGCCTGGACAACCGCTTTATGTGTTACTCTATGCGACTGCAATCATCTTCTTCTGTTTCTTTTATACTGCGTTGGTGTTCAACCCGCGGGAGACAGCAGATAACCTGAAGAAGTCCGGTGCATTTGTACCAGGAATTCGTCCGGGAGAGCAAACGGCGAAGTACATCGATAAAGTAATGACTCGTTTAACCTTAATTGGTGCAATGTATATTACTTTCATCTGCCTTATCCCGGAGTTCATGCGTGACGCGATGAAAGTTCCATTCTATTTTGGTGGTACTTCTCTACTGATCGTAGTCGTCGTTATCATGGACTTTATGGCTCAAGTGCAAACTCTGATGATGTCAAGTCAGTACGAGTCTGCATTGAAGAAAGCAAACCTGAAAGGCTATAACCGCTAATCTGGTGAGTTTGCGAAGTTACGGAGAGTAAAAATGAAAGTTCGTGCTTCCGTCAAGAAATTATGTCGTAACTGCAAAATTGTTAAGCGTAACGGTATCGTTCGCGTAATCTGCAGCGCAGAACCGAAGCATAAACAGCGTCAAGGCTGATTATCTCGCATATTTTTCTTGCAAAGTTGGGTTGAGCTGGCTAGATTAGCCAGCCAATCTTTTGTATGTAAGCAGCAATACTATTTGAGTATCCTGAAAACGGGCTTTTCAGAATGGTGTTGCCGTATATAAATAGTAGGAGTGCATAGTGGCCCGTATAGCAGGCATTAACATTCCTGATCAGAAACATACCGTGATCGCATTAACTTCGATCTACGGCATCGGCAAAACCCGCTCACAGTCTATCTGTGCTGCATCCGGTATTGCTGAAAATGTTAAGATCAGTGAGCTGTCTGAAGAGCAAATCGAAAAACTGCGTGACGAAGTTGCCAAGTTCATTGTTGAAGGTGATCTGCGTCGTGAAGTCACCCTGAGCATCAAGCGTCTTATGGACCTTGGAACTTATCGTGGTTTGCGTCATCGTCGTGGTCTTCCAGTGCGCGGTCAGCGTACCAAGACTAACGCACGTACCCGTAAGGGTCCGCGTAAACCGATCAAGAAATAATCGGGGTGATTGAATAAATGGCAAAGGCACCTGTTCGTACACGTAAACGTGTAAGAAAACAAGTCTCTGACGGCGTGGCTCATATCCATGCTTCTTTCAACAACACCATTGTTACCATTACCGATCGTCAGGGTAATGCTTTGGGTTGGGCAACAGCTGGTGGTTCCGGTTTCCGTGGTTCTCGTAAATCCACTCCGTTCGCAGCTCAGGTTGCAGCAGAGCGCTGCGCTGACGCAGTGAAAGAATACGGTATCAAGAATCTGGAAGTTATGGTTAAAGGACCTGGTCCTGGTCGTGAGTCTACTATCCGCGCATTAAACGCGGCTGGTTTCCGCATCACTAATATTACTGATGTGACTCCTATCCCTCATAACGGTTGTCGTCCGCCGAAAAAGCGTCGCGTATAACGCTGCTTTTAGGTTTGTTGGAGAGAGAAAATGGCAAGATATTTGGGTCCTAAGCTCAAGCTTAGCCGTCGTGAGGGCACAGATTTATTCCTTAAATCTGGCGTTCGCGCGATCGATACCAAGTGTAAAATTGAACAAGCTCCTGGTCAGCATGGTGCGCGTAAACCGCGTCTGTCTGACTACGGTGTACAGTTACGTGAAAAGCAAAAAGTTCGCCGTATCTACGGTGTTCTGGAGCGTCAGTTCCGTAACTATTACAAAGAAGCAGCACGCCTGAAAGGCAACACCGGTGAAAACCTGTTGCAACTGCTTGAAGGCCGTTTGGACAACGTAGTTTATCGTATGGGCTTCGGCGCTACTCGTGCGGAATCGCGCCAGTTAGTTAGCCACAAAGCTATCATGGTAAACGGTCGCGTTGTTAACATCGCTTCTTATCAGGTATCTCCGAATGACGTTGTCAGCATCCGTGAGAAAGCTAAAAAGCAATCTCGCGTGAAGGCCGCTTTGGAGTTGGCTGAACAGCGTGAAAAGCCGACTTGGCTTGAAGTTGATGCTGCCAAGATGGAAGGTGTGTTCAAGCGTATGCCTGAACGTACTGATCTGTCTTCCGACATTAACGAACACCTGATCGTCGAGCTTTACTCCAAGTAAAGCTTAGTACCAAAGAGAGGACACAATGCAGGGTTCTGTGACAGAGTTTCTAAAACCGCGCCTGGTAGATATCGAGCAAGTCAGTTCGACGCACGCCAAGGTGACCCTTGAGCCTTTAGAACGTGGCTTTGGCCATACTTTAGGCAACGCACTGCGCCGTATTCTGCTTTCATCCATGCCGGGTTGCGCGGTGACCGAGGTTGAGATTGATGGTGTACTGCATGAGTACAGCACCAAAGAAGGCGTACAGGAAGATATCCTGGAGATCCTGCTCAACCTGAAAGGGCTGGCGGTGAGAGTTCAAGGGAAAGATGAAGTTATCCTTACCCTGAATAAGTCTGGCATTGGCCCTGTGACTGCAGCCGACATTACCCATGATGGTGATGTCGAAATCGTCAAGCCGCAACATGTCATCTGCCACCTGACCGATGAGAACGCTGCTATCAGCATGCGTATCAAAGTTCAGCGCGGTCGTGGTTATGTGCCGGCGTCTGCCCGAATTCATTCGGAAGAAGATGAGCGCCCAATTGGTCGTCTGTTAGTAGACGCATGCTACAGCCCTGTAGAGCGAATTGCCTACAATGTTGAAGCAGCGCGTGTAGAACAGCGTACTGATTTGGACAAGCTGGTTATCGAAATGGAAACCAACGGTACGATCGATCCTGAAGAGGCGATCCGTCGTGCGGCAACCATTCTTGCTGAACAACTTGAAGCTTTCGTTGATTTACGAGATGTACGTCAACCGGAAGTCAAAGAAGAGAAGCCGGAATTCGATCCAATCCTGCTGCGCCCTGTTGACGATCTGGAATTGACTGTCCGCTCTGCTAACTGCCTTAAGGCAGAAGCAATCCACTACATCGGTGATCTGGTACAGCGTACCGAGGTTGAGTTACTTAAAACACCTAACCTGGGTAAAAAATCTCTTACTGAGATCAAAGACGTACTTGCGTCCCGTGGTTTGTCTCTGGGCATGCGCCTGGAAAACTGGCCACCAGCAAGTATTGCTGACGAGTAACCGGATCACAGGTTAAGGTTTTACTGAGAAGGATAAGGTCATGCGCCATCGTAAGAGTGGTCGTCAACTGAACCGTAACAGCAGCCACCGACAGGCTATGTTCCGTAACATGGCCGGCTCTTTGGTTCGTCATGAGATCATCAAGACGACCCTGCCGAAAGCGAAAGAGCTGCGTCGCGTTGTTGAGCCGCTGATTACTCTTGCCAAGACCGACAACGTTGCAAATCGTCGTCTGGCATTCGCCCGTACTCGTGATAACGAGATCGTGGCAAAACTGTTTAATGAACTGGGCCCGCGTTTCGCGAGCCGTGCCGGTGGTTACACTCGTATTCTTAAGTGTGGCTTCCGTGCAGGCGACAATGCGCCGATGGCATACATCGAGCTCGTTGATCGTGCAGAGTCAAAAGCAGAAGTAGCAACTGCTGAATAATCTGTAGATGCATGAAAAAACCGGGCTTCTGCCCGGTTTTTTTACATCTGTAACTCACTGTTCTACTCCCCTTTTTTCCCAACTTTAATCGTTCTGCATTCCACTCCCTTTTACGGCGCGCCGCTTCCAGCTATGATCTACAATGGTTTGTGCAATGTGACGAAGGCGAAATCATGTTTCTAATGGATCAGTGGGTTGAAAAGCACATCAAAGATGCTCAGGAAAAAGGTGAATTTGATAACCTGCCTGGCAGTGGGCGCCCGCTTATCCTGGATGACGACAGTGCAGTTCCGGATGAGCTAAGAACTTCCTATCGTATTTTGAAAAATGCAGGCTATTTGCCGCCCGAGTTGCAGGATCGAAAAGAAGCGATTGAGTTAAATCACCTATTGAGCACATTAGACAGCGATGATCCGAAGTTTCTTCCCGCTGAAAAGCGTTTGAAGATTTTACAGATACGTCTACAGCAGGCAGGTATGAGCACTGACTTCCTTCAAGGGCATTACGAAAAGGCGATAAAGGATAAATTCAGAGGAAAATAGGCATGTATAAAATTGGTGAACTTGCCAGGCTGGCCAATGTCTCCACAGATACTGTGCGTTACTATGAAAAGCAGGGAATGATGGGCACGGGCTCACGCAGTCCATCGGGTTATCGTCAGTATAACGAAGGTGATGTACAGCGTTTACGCTTCATACGTTATGCCAAATCGACAGGTTTTACGCTTGATGCTATCAAGGAGTTACTTTCTATTCGAATAGATCCTTTGCATCACACTTGTCAGGAGTCGAAATCTATCGTGAATGAACGTCTTGCTGAAGTTGAGCTTAAATTACAAGAGCTTAATCAGATGCGCGAGTCACTCCAAAGGCTGAGCGCCGCCTGCTGTGGTTCTGCGCATACTAGTGTCAGTTGTTCTATATTAGAAGCACTGGAAGATGGAGCGGGTAAGGTAGCATAAGCATTTCAAGGGTTTTACAAAACGCTTTCGCAAGCATAATTGTAGCAGTATCATATGCGCGCATTCTGTTCAACAGTATTAATTATATCGAGGTTTTATGAGCCACTATAAGCATCAAAAAGGCATCATTCAGGATAATGCATTACAGGCGCTTCTTCATGATCCATTGTTTAAACAACGTGTTGAGAAAAATCAAAAAGGGAAGGGGAGCTACTGTCGTAAAGCGAAAAATGAGAAGAGGGGTTATCTGGAGGGCAGTATTGAGTGTTCGTTTGAGTATTCAATACTGCCCTTCTAATTAAGCCCTAGCGGGTAATATCAGTTAAAGTCTCGGTGTCTGCTGCTCTTTCAGTAAATCACGAATTTCTGCTAACAAAGTCTCTTCCGCCGTTGGTTTAGGTGGTGCAGCGGGTTTATCTTCCTGCTTACGACGCATTTTATTCATCAGGGTAATAGCGCAAAAGATAGCCAGCGCAACAATGATGAAATCAAACACGTTCTGGATAAATACCCCATAATGCATGACTACGGCGGGTGTTGCTCCCTGAGCCTCCCGGAGGACAAACGCGAATTGCTTAAAATCAACCCCGCCAATCAACAAACCCAGCGGAGGCATAATAATATCAGCGACAAATGACGATACTATTTTGCCAAAAGCAGCACCGATGATAACACCGACTGCCAGGTCGACCACGTTGCCGCGCATGGCAAACTCACGAAACTCTTTCATAAAACTCATAAATACTCCTTGGCAAATTCATCAAATATGTCAAACCAAGTAAAGACTATTTGCAGGGTCTTCGCTACAAAAGTTCTCACCTCAACCTCAATTAACGCTAAATCCGATAAACAGCAGATGCAATTTATAAGAAGAACGGACTTGGCTGGAACAACCGTTCCACATCCCTGACAAACTTCTTATCGGTAATAAACATCACAACGTGGTCACCCTGTTGGATCCTGCTTGTGCCGTTGGCAATAATTACCTCATTACCGCGTACAATAGCCCCAATTGTTGTACCCGGCGGCAGTTTGATTTCTTCCACGGTACGGCCTACCACTTTTGATGTGGTCTCATCGCCATGGGCAATCGCTTCAATGGCTTCAGCGACACCGCGCCTTAGCGATGAAACACTGACGATGTCTGCTTTTCTGACATGTCCAAGTAATGCTGAAATCGTTGCCTGCTGGGGAGAGATTGCAATATCGATCACACTACCCTGCACCAAATCGACATATGCGCTGCGCTGGATAAGAACCATCGCTTTTTTTGCACCCATCCTCTTAGCCAGCATTGCCGACATGATGTTTGCCTCATCATCATTGGTAATAGCGATGAATACATCTACTTGTTCAATATGCTCTTCAGCCAGTAGTTCCTGATCCGAAGCGTCACCATAGAAGACAATTGTATCTTGTAGTATCTCTGCAAGCTCCGCGGCACGCTGTTGATCCCGCTCGATGAGTTTTACGCTGTAATTCTTCTCAAGCCGTTGGGCAAGTCCCGCTCCGACATTGCCTCCACCAACGATCATGATTCGTTTATAAGGTTTTTCGAGCCTCTGAAGCTCACTCATGACTGCACGGATATGCTGAGAGGCGGCCACAAAGAATATTTCATCACCGGCTTCGATGATGGTTGAGCCTTGCGGACGAATCGGACGATCCTGGCGGAAAATGGCTGCAACACGCGTTTCAATGTGCGGCATGTGTTCGCGCATTGAAGAAAGTGCATTACCTACTAAGGGGCCGCCGTAATAGGCTTTTACTGCTGCAATACTGACTTTGCCTTCGGCGAAATTCACTACCTGCAGTGCACCCGGATACTCAATGAGTTTATAAATATAATCAGTGACCAATTGTTCCGGCGAAATCAGGTGATCGATAGGCACAGCTTCCGGATGGAAAAGTTTTTCAGATTCTCGGATGTATTCAGTTGAACGGATGCGGGCAATGCGGTTTGGTGTATTAAACAGTGAATAGGCAATCTGGCAGGCAACCATATTGGTTTCATCAGAATTTGTCACAGCCACCAGCATATCGGCATCTTCAGCGCCAGCTTCGCGAAGTACACGGGGATGAGAACCGTGCCCCTGGACTACGCGCAGGTCAAATTTATCCTGAAGCTGACGCAGCCGGACGGTATTCGTGTCGACAACCGTAATGTCGTTGTTTTCACCAACCAGGTTTTCGGCGAGTGTTCCGCCAACCTGCCCGGCCCCGAGAATTATTATTTTCATATGACTCTCTGCTTTGCCACGAAGGTATCAGCCTGAGTAAACAGCACTAATACAAGATGATCAGCTTTTAATCAGTTTAGCGTAATAAAATCCATCGCCGTCTTCAGCATCCGGAAGGTTCTGCCGGCCTGGTTGGTCAATCGTTCCTGTTTCAACCAGCGTAGCATCCTGATGTGATTCCAGGAATGAGGTGATTTGCTGACAGTTTTCATCCGGTAAAATTGAGCAGGTGGCGTACACCATGACACCTTTGCTTTTTAGCCGTGGCCAGACAGCATCAAGGATTTGTTTTTGAAGGCTGGCGAGCTCGGCAATATCACTGTCTCTGCGCAACCATTTGATGTCAGGATGCCGGCGAATAACGCCGGTCGCTGAACAGGGAGCATCGAGGAGTATACGGTCAAAAATGCGATCACCTGCCCAAACCTGCGGTTCACGCCCGTCACCTTGCTTCACTTCCGCGCTGAGTTTCAAACGCTGAAGGTTTTCATGAACACGTTTCAAACGTTGCTCGTCCACATCAACGGCAAGAACATGGGCTTTCGGTGCGGCTTCCAGAATATGGGTAGTTTTTCCGCCCGGTGCGCAACATAAGTCGAGGATCAGTTCGCCATTCTTTGGATCCAGCAGATCAACACTGCCTTGCGCCGAAGCATCCTGAACAGTAACCCAACCTTCTGCGAATCCCGGAAGCAGGCTTACCTGACATGGCGTGATCAGCCGTAATGCATCCTTATATTCTGGATGCGGTACAGCTTCAATCTGAGCTTCGTTTAGCAAATGTAAATATTCGTCACGTGTGTGATGCTGTCTGTTGACGCGAAGCCACATCGGCGGCTTTTGATTATTGGCATCAACAATGCTTTCCCACTCACCGGGGTAAGCTTTTTTCAGACGGTTAAGGAGCCAGCTGGGATGGAGATGACGACTGTCATTGTTGGCCATTCGTTGAAGCAATTCTTCCTGCTGCCGCTGAAACTGGCGCAGCACGCCGTTGATAAGTCCTTTTAATTGCGGACGTTTTAGCGCAACGGCGGCTTCAACCGTTTCCGCCAGTACGGCGTGTGCCGGGATCCGCGTGTGGATCAGCTGATAGAGACCCACCATCAGTAAGTAATGTAATGTTCTTTGTTTACCCGTGAGAGGTTTTGCCATGAGTTGCTGCAAACACCATTCCAACTGTGGCAGCACGCGAAGCGTACCAAAGCAAAGTTCCTGAAGAAGTCCGCGATCTTTTTCTGAAATGTTTTTCTGCAGACCAGGGAGAACAGTGGACAAGGATAATCCTTTATCCAACACCTGGCTGATGGCTTGAGCGGCAATGCTACGGAGATTATAGGGTGTTTTCATAGTCAAAAAAGCTGACCGGAGCCAGCATTATCAGAGAGATAAGGCCCGACGAAATATCGGGCGTAGTCGTTATGGTCAGGCTAAACGCATGCCTTCGATAAACCATTCGCGACGAGAGTTAAGCAAATCTTGCGCGGACATTGCCTTTTTACCTGACGGCTGCAACTGGGTGATATTCAGGATCCCATCGGAGGTCGCAACCCGAATGCCCTTTTTGTCGGCAGAAATAATGGTGCCGGGAGCTGCGTTGCTTTTTTCTGACTGACATTCAGCCTGCCAGACCTTCACCGGCTGTTCGTCAATCATGAAAAAGCTGACAGGCCAGGGGTTAAAGGCACGAATGCAACGTTCAAGTTGCTCAGCTGATAAATTCCAGTCTAAGCGGGCTTCTTCTTTGCTGAGTTTTTCTGCGTAAGTGACATGCTCTTCGCTTTGAACTTCAGGTTTTACTGTCCCATCCGCCAGTTGCCTGAGAGTTTCAAGCAGACCTTGAGGACCCAATCCAGCCAGTTTGTTGTAAAGCGAAGCACTGGTATCTTCCGGGAGAATGTCACATTCGACTTTGTGCAACATGTCACCGGTATCAAGCCCGACATCCATCTGCATGATGGTGATACCCGTTTTTGCGTCACCCGCCCACAGAGAGCGCTGAATCGGTGCTGCGCCTCTCCAGCGTGGCAATAAGGAACCATGCACATTGATGCAACCCAATTTCGGCATATCAAGCACTGCTTTCGGTAAAATCAGACCGTAAGCGACGACAACCATTACATCAGCTTGCAGTGAGGAAACCAGGGACTGATTTTCTTCGGGACGCAAAGATTTAGGCTGGAATACCGGGATGTCATGTGCTTGAGCCAGAACTTTCACCGGGCTTGCAGTCAGTTTATTTCCGCGGCCGGCCGGGCGATCAGGCTGAGTGAAAACACCGACAACCTGATGTTCTGATGATAAAAGCGCGTCAAGATGACGCGCTGCAAAGTCGGGAGTACCGGCAAATATGATTCGCAAAGCAGTGTCCTGTGTTACACGAATATTAGTCAGCCCGCGCGTTCAGCTTGGCCATTTTTTCCATTTTCTGGCGAATACGCTGACGTTTCAAGGGAGACAAGTAGTCCACGAATAATTTACCTACCAGATGATCCATTTCATGCTGGATACAAATTGCCAGCAAGTCATCAGCTTCAAGCTCGAAGGTTTTACCGTCACGGTCAAGCGCACGGACTTTTACTTTTTCAGCGCGCGGCACCAGTGCCCGTTGATCAGGGATCGACAGGCAGCCTTCTTCAATCCCGGTTTCGCCGCTTTTTTCCAGCAATTCAGGATTGATCAGAACCAGACGCTCATCGCGGTTTTCAGACACATCAATTACGATGATGCGTTGATGAATGTCGACCTGAGTGGCAGCAAGGCCAATGCCTTCCTCTGCATACATGGTTTCAAACATATCATCCACGATCTGCTGGATTTCGGCGTTAACTTCTTTGACCGGTTTTGCAGTTATGCGAAGCCGCTCGTCTGGGAAATGTAATATCTGTAATACGGACATATTTTTCTGGATCTTTATTCAATTGATTGAAGATATATAGACTCTATTCTAGACATTTCCAGCCCCGATTGACAGCATCCTCTGCCAATTGTATCAGTCGCCGAAAGGCCTTGAGAAGGGAATGGATAATGACATTGCAGGAAGCATGGATACGTATGTCAGTGGTCAAACGCCTCGGTACCCAACGCGCGACGGGGATCATTCATACCCTCTCGGACCGGGGGATTTATTCGTCTTCAGAATTAGCGAAAAGTGGTCTTTTACCCGAACAAGTAGCCGATTTTCAGCATATTAATCAACACTGGCTATCTGCATCACTGAAATGGCTGGAAGGAGAAAACTGTCATCTCATTACTTTTGGCAGCAATTTTTACTCCCCGCTGTTGGCACAAATATCCTCCCCTCCACTGATTTTATTCGCTGAGGGATCTGCTGAATTACTACTATCGCCACAAATCGCAATGGTGGGGAGTCGCGATTACAGCCATTACGGCGAACAATATGCGCAGATTTTTGCAGGCGGTTTGGTCAGTAGCGGTTTTACTGTGACAAGCGGGCTGGCGATGGGAATAGACGGAATCAGCCATAAGGCAACACTGGAAGCTCAGGGTAAGACAATAGCTGTGCTGGGAAGCGGGCTGATGAAGCGCTATCCATCCTGTCATCTTAAGCTGGCAGATCGTATTCTGGGGCAGGGGGGAACGCTGGTGTCTGAACATCTGGTGACGGCTCCCCCTTTAGCCGTTAATTTTCCCCGCCGTAACCGGATTATCAGCGGGTTGAGTGCGGGTGTACTTGTCATCGAAGCAACGCTTCGCAGCGGCTCATTGATTACCGCGCGCTATGCACTTGAGCAAGGACGGGAAGTATTCGCATTGCCAGGCTCGCTGGGAAGTACAACCTCGGAAGGTACGCACTGGCTGATTCAGCAGGGTGCGTATCTCGTGACTGAACCAAATGATATCGCCGAACAGATAGGAAGCGGGTTGACCTGGTTCCCCACTATCAAGGTATCGGAATCCTTGAAAATGCCGCCTGAGAGTGAATCAGATGCGTCAGAGGCGATTATTTGTGCGCCAGATAGCGAAGTTGAATTGCCATTTGCTGATGTGTTGGCTAACGTAGAATATGAGGTGACATCTGTTGACGTCGTCGCCGAACGTGCCGGCCAACCTGTGCCAGAAGTCGTAGGTAAACTACTCGAACTGGAGTTAGCAGGATGGATCGCAGCTGTATCCGGCGGCTATGTCCGAATTAAGAGGGCAAGCCATGTTCGACGTACTAATGTACTTATTTGAAACTTACATTCACAACGAAGCGGAGATGAATGTTGACGAGGATAGGTTAACGGATGACTTGACCGAGGCTGGTTTTCACCGGGCTGATATTCACAATGCGTTGAATTGGCTTGAAAAACTTGCGGATATGCAAGAGGGTGGAACCCCATCTTATATGCTGGATTCTGATCCTTCAGCATTACGCGTTTATACCGAAGAGGAAACAATTCGGTTAGATAGCAGTTGTCGTGGTTTTCTGTTGTTCCTGGAACAGATCAAAGTATTGAATTTCGATACCAGAGAGATGGTTATCGATCGTGTTATGGCTCTGGACACTGAAGAGTTCGATCTTGAGGATCTGAAGTGGGTCGTGCTGATGGTGCTGTTTAATATTCCCGGATATGAAACAGCGTATCAGCAAATGGAAGAGCTATTATTTGAAGTTAATGAGGGTTATCTGCACTAAGAGATAACAGGTAAAACGTAACATATGACAAAAGCAGCACTTTTTGCTGATAAGCAAAATGGATCCTGTCCGGAATGCGGGGCCGATTTGGTGATCCGTAGTGGTCGCCACGGCCCCTTTCTCAGTTGTTCATCCTATCCGCAATGTCAGTATATTCGTCCCCTGAAATCACAAGCGGATGGGCATGTTGTGAAAGTCCTTGAAGGACAGGTGTGCCCTAAATGTGACTCCACGTTGGTGCTGCGGCAGGGGCGTTATGGCATGTTTATTGGTTGCAGTCAGTATCCTGAATGCGATCATATTGAAGCTATCGATAAACCTGAAGAAACGACTCTGGGCTGCCCGCAATGCGGAAAAGGGCATCTGTTACAGCGCAAATCGCGTTTCGGCAAAGTATTCCACGCCTGTGACCGTTATCCGGATTGTCAGTTTGCCATCAATAATAAACCGGTAGCCGGGGAGTGCGAACACTGCCATTACCCGTTATTGATGGAAAAGAAAACGGCTCAGGGAATGAAGTTATTCTGTGCCAGTAAATTGTGCGGCAAAGCCGTAGAAAGAAAAGATAACGAACAAGATGAATAAAGAGACACAAAAATCATTGAACACAGTACTTGAGGCATTGCGTGGGGAGCATGTTATTGCTTATCCAACGGAAGCCGTTTTCGGTCTGGGATGTGACCCTGATAGCGAACAAGCGGTAGAAGCATTGCTGGCGCTGAAAAAACGTCCGAAAGATAAAGGGCTCATTCTGATTGCTGACAATTATCAGCAAATTCTTCCTTATATCGATGACTCATCATTAACTGAACAGCAACTTCAGTACATTTGGTCATTCTGGCCAGGGCCGGTTACCTGGGTAATGCCTGCAAAAGCCGTGACGCCTGATTGGCTGACTGGCCGTTTCAGTTCTCTGGCAGTACGCGTCACGGATCATCCCCTGGTAAAAGAACTCTGCCAAAAATTTGGAAAACCACTGGTCTCAACCAGTGCGAATCTGAATGGGCAACCTCCTTGCCGTTTGTCTGAAGAAGTCAGACTCCAGTTTGGGAAAGACTTTCCCGTGCTGGATGGCGAAGTAGGAGGAAGAGATAATCCATCTGAAATTCGGGATGCCCTCACTGGCAACCTTATTCGTCAAGGCTAACAAATGAAAGTCACGCCATCTTTCGCGGTATTTGGGAATCCGATTGGGCATAGCAAATCCCCTCGTATTCATGCACTGTTTGCCCGTCAGACTGGTATCGATCATACCTATGGTACGGTTCTGGCTTCGCATGAAGAGTTTGAAGAGACTTTGCGAACTTTTTTTGCAGACGGCGCTCGTGGGGCAAATATCACGGTACCTTTCAAAGAGCGTGCTTTTGCGAGATCTGATGAGCTGACAGATCGCGCTTCAATGTCTGGTGCTGTTAACACACTCAAAAAACTTGAAGACGGGCGACTGCTTGGGGATAACACTGATGGCATCGGTATGCTGAGTGACCTTGAGCGGCTGGCGCTTTTGACGCCGGGGGATCGGATTTTATTGATCGGCGCCGGTGGGGCTGCGCGCGGGGTGATCCTTCCTTTGTTGTCTTATGGTTGTTCCGTCGTCGTAACTAACCGGACCTTCGAGCGGGCGCAGCATCTGAGCCAAATTTTCCAGGAAAAAGGTGATATTCGGGCCATCGCGTTAGCTTCTCTGGCTGAAGAATCTTTCGACCTGATCATTAACGCTACGGCTTCGGGTATTAAGGGTGAGATCCCCGCTATCCCAGAAAGTGTGCTGACGACGCAGACCCGGGTTTACGATATGTATTATCAGGCGGGTTTAACGCCTTTTATCACCTGGGCGAAAAATAATGGGATAACGCATTATGCTGACGGACTGGGAATGCTGGTGGGGCAGGCAGCGCATGCTTTCTATCTGTGGCATGGTGTGATGCCTCAGATAGAACCTGTGCTTGAGCAGTTAAAAAAAGACTTGCTGGTGTGATCGGGAGTGCCTGAGCAGCCGGATTTGTTACTGTTCAGGCAATACGTTTCTTTATTGTTCCTGGGAAAGATAAACATCTTTCCATGTCACATAATTATTAGAGGAGTATGTCAGCCCTGCGAGTTCATCAGAAGTCAGCTCTCGTATCTGCTTCACAGGACTTCCTAAATAGAGGTAACCACTTTCGAGTGTTTTCCCTGGCGGCACCAGGCTGCCGGCACCAATCATGACATCGTCTTCAACGATAGCCCCGTCCAGCAGTATTGATCCCATCCCGACCAGAACTCTGTTCCCGATCGTACAACCATGCAGCATTGCTTTATGCCCGACGGTGACGTCTTCCCCAATAATAAGAGGATGCCCCTGAGGATTTTGTCGTGACTGATGGGTAACATGAAGCACACTTCCATCCTGTACGTTGGTCCGGCAACCGATAACCACATTATTAACATCCCCACGTATGACGACGAGCGGCCAGATACTGACGTCATCGGCCAGATCTACATCGCCAATAACCACGCTTGAAGGATCCACCATCACTCGTTCGCCCAATGTAGGTGTTAATTCTTGATAAGAACGTAAAGGTTGAGACATCTGAAGCACTCCAAAGATAAGTTTAATCTTGGCAATATAGTTCGGGTGAGAGGAAATACCAATTCGGGAGGGATGAGATCGACGTTAAAACCAGCGGATCGGGTGAGATCTCCGCGAAGGGCTCGAAAAATACGCAGTCGATCCTTTTATTGGAAAAAAGGCTTGTGCAAAAAATTCGGATCCCTATAATGCCGCTCCATCGACAGGGAACAACGTGAACAACATCACGAAGTAACCGGGTCGGAAAGATTAAAAACAGCGGCAGCCGGATGAAATAAACGGTTGACACTGAATGAGGAAAGCGTAATATACGCCACCTCGAGTTAGCAAGCGAAAGCGCGTAACTCACTGCTCTTTAACAATTTATCAGACAATCTGTGTGGGCACTCACA
>NZ_JAFMOT010000152.1:0-48920 GCF_019049695.1 Rahnella perminowiae | reverse complement strand
GATGAGAATATAGCGTGTTTTCTCTGCCGATATTTATGTTCCCCAATGTCATCTCAATGCCGCGCTTTATAAAATAGATTATTGAAGATAATCATTTTTATTTGGATTCGAATGTCAATTATGAGGGATATCATGTCTGACGCCGATACAGAAATTCACCCTAAACCTGCTGAGGCAGAAACGCACCTTCGAAATGTTGATTTAAATTTGTTAACAGTTTTTGATGCCGTGATGCAATTACAAAATATTACACGTGCGGCCAATATGTTGGGGATGTCCCAGCCGGCGGTCAGTAATGCCGTTGCCCGTTTAAAAGTAATGTTTAACGATGACTTATTTGTGCGTTTCGGGCGTGGGATCCAACCAACAATGCGCGCGCGTCAGCTTTTTGGCCCTGTCAGACAGGCCTTGCAGCTCGTGATGAATGAATTACCGGGGGCAGGTTTTGACCCTTTCCTCAGTACGCGCCAGTTTAATGTCGCTATTTGCAGCCCGCTCGATAAACGCTTCACCAGCCAGGTGTTGAATGCTGCAGAAGAATTATCACCGGGTGTCAGTGTTAAACTACAGACCATTGTGAACGATGATATTGAACATCAGTTGCGTTATCAGAATATAGAATTTGTGATCAGTTATCGTAAGTTTGAACGTGCTGATTTTTGCAATCAAGCTTTATTCAATGATGAGCTGGTCCTGGTTGCAGCGCAAAATCATCCCCGTATCAGTCCGCATATGTCAGATGAAAAATATCTGAAAGAAAAACATGCTGTCATGATGATGGACCGGTTCTACTCGTTCAGCTCTCCTTATTACGACGACTCTGAGTTAGTTTCGTTGATTTCCTATCAGGGAACTGATTTATTTAGTGTCATGGAAATTGTCTCCAAAACCGACATGGTTGCACTGGTGCCGCGCTGGCTGGCACAGGCAAATGCCGGAATACTTAATTTGTCAGTCATTCCGCTACCGTGGATGAAAAATACACTCACATGTTATCTTTCCTGGCATGAATCCTCCAGCAAAGACAAAGGCAATATGTGGATGAAAACATTATTGAGCCAGTGTGTTGTTTCTCTGTAATCAGACAGTCTTTACGATGTTTTTTGCGGCCGTGATTGCAGCGAAAGTGGCTGCCTGCTCTTCTTTACATGGTTTTTTATCCTGCAGGTTTTTTCCTCGTTAATGCCCTGCAGGTTTTTTTTCGTCATCGGATTTCCGGGACATCTTCCCAAAACCCTGCTGCTGCTCCTACAATTTCATTTCACCGTGCAATATTTGCCGGTAGACTGCGTTAAATTTTTGTAACAGAGCAACGCAGTGAGCTCCCTCCCTTTTACTGACTACGCCTGACGCCGGTATAAACGCTCAATGAATCCAACCTTAAATGATTACCATCAGATAACCCGTTTCCGTCAGCAAGTCAGTGCCCGTGCTGAACAGACTGCATTTCGCGAGTGGTCCCCGGCGGTGACATCCGCCCTGACCTGGCGTGAGCTTGGCGGAAAGGTGGATGCCTTATCCGATGTGTTATTGCAGGAACACGTTGGCGTTCAGGAACGCATCGCCATTTGTGGGAATAATTCGATAGCCTGGGCGACGGCAGACCTGGCGATCTTGCAATTGCGTGCGATCACCGTGCCGGTTTATGCAACTAATACCCCCGCGCAGTCTGCGTATGTCCTCAATGATGCGGATATCCGTATTTTGTTTGTCATCGGCCAGAAGCAATATGACGCAGCGGTGGCCGTACGTGATCTCTGTCCGCAACTGAAACATATTCTGGTGCTGGACAATGAGGTCGAGTTACGTGGCGTACCGATTGCCCGGCATGTTTCTGGCGTCGTTCCGCAGGATGCGGCTTTAGCTGCTGAGCGTGAAGTGCGGATCAATGCCCGTAACCTCGATGATCTGTTCACGCTTATCTATACCTCCGGTACCACCGGAGAAGCAAAAGGTGTGATGCTGGATTATCGCAGCATGGCGACGCAACTGATGCAGCATGAAAAGCGTCTGAGTATTACTGAACATGATGTTTCCCTCTGCTTCCTGCCGCTTGCGCATGTTTTTGAACGCGCGTGGAGTTTCTTCGTGATGCATAGCGGTGCGCAAAATGTCTTCCTGCGCGAAACCGATCTGGTGCGTGAGGCCTTGCAGGCCATTAAACCGACGGTGATGTGTGCGGTTCCGCGTTTCTATGAGAAAGTGTTCAGCGCGATCCACGACAAAGTCGCCCGCGCGGGACCCCTCAAAAAGCGGCTTTTCCACTGGGCCGTCGCACAGGGTAAAGAGAAGTTTCTGATCGAACGTCGTGGCGGGCGTCATCCGTTTTGGCTGACGCCCGCACATTTTCTCGCCGATAAGCTGGTGCTGAAAAAGTTGCGTGATTTGCTGGGAGGTAATCTGCGCTTTCTGCCTGCCGCCGGTGCGAGTCTGGATGACAACGTCATTCTTTTTTTCGAATCACTCGGCCTGAACATCAAATATGGCTACGGCCTGACGGAAACCTGCGCGACGGTGACCTGCTGGGAGGAAAATGACTTCCGCTTTGGTTCTGTCGGTACGGCATTACCAGAGATCGAAGTGCGGATCGGTGGAGAGAATGAAATTCAGGTTCGCGGTCCGACTTTACTGCGTGGTTATTTCAATAAGCCGGAAGAGACGGCGGCCAGCTTCACCGCTGACGGCTGGTTCAAAACCGGTGATGCCGGGAAAATGGATGCACAAGGTAACGTATTCATTACTGAGCGGCTGAAAGATCTGATGAAAACGTCCGGGGGTAAATACATTGCTCCACAGCGTATCGAAGGCACGCTGGTTCAGGATCGTTATATTGAGCAGGCAGCCGTTATCGCCGATGAACGGCACTTTGTTTCCGCGCTGATCGTGCCTGATTTTGATGTGCTGAATGTCTATGCCCAGGCGCACCATATCGATTACTTCAATCGCGCCGGGCTGGTGAAAAATGCGCAAATCCTCTCGCTGTTTGCTCATCAGTTACGTGAGATACAGCATGATCTGGCCGGTTTTGAGCAGGTGAAAAAGTTTGTATTGCTGACCAAACCTTTCACGATGGAGGCCGGGGAACTGACGCCAACCCTTAAACTGCGCCGCAAAATCATTTTCAGCCGTTATCAGAAGGAAATCGATCAGCTTTATCATGAGTAATGCTTCACCACCCGCTTCATCATTTTCTTTTCTGAATCACCGGTGCCTGTCACTTCGCCGGTTTTTCCCTTCGTTTTACCTCCCTTACAGACATAATTTAATACTGTAATTTTTCCAGCCTCCCTGATATTTCTGACTGGTTAATGCGCGCAGGCAGTGTTTTGTCCCGAACGAAAGAATGAAGGCAGTGTGAGGCGATAAAATTCTGTCTGCACAGAATTTTTGGCGTTTGCCTGACTCGGGTTCTGACGCTAAGGTACTGAGTTAGATTCTTGAACGCTAATAAGAACAGCAGGGTGTAGTAAGCCCGATAGAAAGTCCTAAAATTCAGCGATTTATGTTGAAATCGCTGCTGATAGAACAGCTAGCTGAAGCAAAAGTCATCCTATAGAAGAAGCAAAAAGCCTGGAGGCAAAACCATGGAGATGTTGTCAGGAGCCGAGATGGTCGTCCGGTCATTAATCGACCAGGGCGTAAAGCACGTATTCGGTTATCCCGGCGGTGCGGTGTTGGATATCTATGATGCCCTGCATACGGTCGGTGGGATAGATCATGTGCTGGTGAGACATGAACAGGGTGCGGTTCATATGGCGGATGGTTATGCGCGTGCTACGGGTGACGTGGGCGTCGTGCTGGTAACTTCTGGCCCCGGCGCAACCAATGCTATCACCGGTATTGCCACGGCTTATATGGATTCCATTCCGTTAGTGGTGCTGTCCGGCCAGGTACACAGTTCGCTGATCGGTTATGACGCATTTCAGGAATGCGACATGGTGGGGATTTCCCGCCCGGTGGTAAAACACAGCTTTCTGGTAAAACGTGCGGAAGATATTCCGACTGTACTGAAAAAAGCGTTTTATCTTGCCTCTACCGGCCGTCCTGGCCCGGTGGTTGTCGACCTGCCAAAAGACGTAGTGAATCCGCAGATTAAACTGCCTTACGCCTATCCCGAACAGGTTGCGATGCGCTCTTATAACCCGACGGTGCAAGGCCATCGCGGGCAAATCAAACGCGCGGTGCAGACATTACTGGCGGCGAAGAAACCGGTGCTGTACGTGGGCGGCGGTGCGGTTAATTCTGAATGTGACGCTGAACTGCTGCAACTGGCGGAGAAACTGAATCTGCCTGTCACCAGTTCCCTGATGGGGCTGGGCGCATTTCCTGGCACTCATCGCCAGAGCCTCGGTATGCTCGGCATGCACGGTACTTACGAAGCCAATATGGCGATGCATAACGCCGATCTGATCTTCGGGGTGGGGGTGCGTTTCGATGACCGCACCACCAACAATCTGGCGAAGTACTGCCCGAATGCGACGGTTATGCACATTGATATCGACCCGACGTCCATTTCCAAAACCGTGAATGCTGATATTCCGATCGTGGGCGATGCGAAACAGACGCTGGTTCAGATGCTGGAATTACTGGCACAAAGCGATGAAAAACAGGAATTCGATGCCCTGCGCGACTGGTGGCAAAATATTGAGAACTGGCGCGGGCGTGAGTGCCTGAGTTACGACAAAAATACCGGTACCATCAAGCCACAGGCCGTTATCGAAACGCTGCATCGCCTGACTCAGGGTGATGCGTATGTGACGTCGGACGTCGGGCAGCACCAGATGTTTGCCGCGTTGTATTATAAGTTCGACAAACCGCGTCGCTGGATCAACTCGGGGGGGCTCGGCACGATGGGCTTCGGACTGCCCGCTGCACTGGGTGTGAAACTCGGCCTGCCGGATGAAACGGTAATTTGTGTTACCGGTGACGGCAGTATTCAGATGAACATTCAGGAGCTGTCAACCGCGCTGCAATATGATTTGCCGGTGATCGTTGTGAACCTGAACAATGGTTATCTTGGCATGGTGAAGCAGTGGCAGGACATGATTTACTCCGGTCGCCATTCCCAGTCTTACATGCAATCGCTGCCTGATTTCGTGAAATTGGCGGAAGCTTACGGGCATGTGGGTATTGCTATCCGCACGCCTGATGAGCTGGAAAGCAAGCTGGCGCTGGCGCTGGAACAGAAAAACCGTCTGGTATTTGTTGATATCAGCGTGGATGAAACAGAACACGTTTACCCGATGCACATCCGTGGCGGTGCGATGGACGAAATGTGGTTAAGCAAAACGGAGAGGACCTGATCATGCGCCGGATTTTATCAGTATTACTGGAAAATGAATCGGGGGCATTGTCCCGCGTTGTTGGCCTGTTCTCTCAGCGTGGCTACAACATTGAAAGCCTGACCGTTGCACCGACGGATGATCCCACGCTGTCACGTATGACCATTCAGACCGTGGGTGATGCCAAAGTACTCGAGCAGATAGAAAAGCAGCTCCATAAGCTTGTGGACGTCTTACGAGTGACCGAGCTGGTGCAGGGCGCTCACGTTGAGCGTGAAATCATGCTGGTGAAGGTGCAGGCTTCGGGTTATGGCCGCGAAGAAGTGAAGCGTTCAACCGAGATTTTCCGTGGGCAGATCGTCGATGTCACGCCAACGCTTTACACCGTTCAGCTGGCGGGTACCAGCGACAAGCTTGACGCGTTTTTGGCCAGTATTCGTGATGTGGCTGAAATCGTCGAAGTTGCACGCTCCGGTGTAGTTGGCGTTTCCCGTGGCGACAAGATCATGCGCTAAAGTGTAAATAATCAGCAAGATGTGAAACTTATCTGATATATACAAGCCCGGCTGCTGAGCCGGGCTTTATTTTTGCGAATCTGGTGAAGCGATTCGGTAAAACACCTTGCCCGGCAGGGGCTTCTGCGGTTAGATAAAGCATTATCTTTATTAAGGGGTTTTCTCAGTGAAGCTGGATGAGATCGCGAGGTTAGCGGGCGTTTCGCGTACAACGGCCAGTTATGTCATTAATGGCAAAGCGAAACAGTATCGTGTCAGCGATAAGACAGTCGAAAAAGTGATGGCTGTCGTGAAGGAACATAACTATCACCCGAATGCGGTGGCAGCGGGCCTACGCGCCGGTCGCACCCGTTCTATTGGCCTGGTGATCCCGGATCTGGAAAATACCAGCTACACCAAAATCGCGAACTTCCTGGAACGTCAGGCCCGTCAGCGGGGTTATCAGCTGCTGATCGCCTGTTCTGAAGATCAGCCTGACAATGAGATGCGCTGCATCGAGCATTTGCTGCAACGTCAGGTCGATGCAATCATCATTTCCACGTCGTTACCGCCGGAACATCCTTTCTATCAGCGCTGGGCCAACAACGATTTCCCGATCATTGCACTTGATCGCGCTCTTGATCCTGAACATTTCATTAGTGTGGTGGGAGCCGATCAGGACGATGCACTGATGCTGGCGCAGGAACTGCGCTCTTTCCCTGCTGAATCGGTATTGTATCTTGGTGCGCTGCCTGAGCTTTCCGTGAGTTTTCTGCGTGAGCAGGGGTTCCGTCAGGCATGGGCTGAAGATCCACGTCAGCCAAAATATCTTTATGCGAATGCGTATGATCGTGAATCCGCGGCGATTGTGTTTGCCGAATGGTTGAAAACGAACCCGATGCCACAGGCGTTATTCACGACATCATTCCAGCTGCTGCAGGGCGTGATGGACGTTACGTTAAAGACGGAAGGACGTTTGCCGGTCGATCTGGTTATCGCCACATTTGGTGATAACGAACTGCTCGATTTCCTTGAATGCCCGGTTCTGGCCGTGGCTCAGCGTCATCGCGATGTGGCTGAACGCGTGCTTGAACTGGTTCTGGCTTGTCTGGATGAACCTAAAAAGCCGAAAGCAGGGCTAACCCGTATCCGGCGTAATTTGTTCCGCCGGGGCCGTCTGAGCCGAAAATAATCAGCAGGCGGGCATTCATAATGACTGCCCGACTCTTTCTTCGTTGCTGAATCGCGTTAAACCTTCCGATAATTTGTCTCACCGGTTCTTATAATCAAAATACGAAAATTCCCATATGACTTTAACGGGTAATTTAGGAGCATTCCCAGCCTGCTGAATTATTAACAAATGTTTTATGCTTTCTTGCACAGATATAAATCCTCCCATCAATTTCTAAAATACGTTAATGCTCCCCGCAAAAGTGCTGTAGAATTCCCCGCTTAATTTCCGGAAGCGTGGTTTTACTGCACGACTGGTGGTTTTGAAACTCCCCAAAGGCTTAAGCCATGCGGGTTGGCATGTAAAATGATGTTGATTTAGACGTGACAGCCAGAAAAAAATTGAAAATGATTTTTGTTAAGGCAAAGCGGTCAGGAAATGAGAGTTAGATAGCAGAAGAATATAAATAGTTAAATAATGTTCAGTTTGGCTTTTTTTTAAACGAAATTATTAACCCTCCGAAATTTCTTCAACTAATCATGACGTTATTTTCTATCCCCCCTCTAAAAAACCTCATCACATTGCGCTAAGCATTTGTGTGGCTGCGTAAATATTGCCAAACCGTCTCCGCTCTGGCTTGACAAGGTTTTAAAACCATCCGTAAACTCTTTTCTGTGGGAATTTGTGGGGGAAAGTGGTGGAAAGGGTCACAGAGGGGTAGAGCGGTCATGTTTCGTGGCGCGACGATGGTTAACCTCGACAGCAAAGGGCGACTTGCCGTACCTACCCGTTATCGGGATTTGTTGAGCGAAGAATCGCAAGGTCAAATGGTATGTACCATAGACCTCCATCACCCATGCCTTCTTCTTTACACCCTCCCTGAGTGGGAAGTTATCGAACAAAAATTGTCCCGTCTGTCGAGCATGAACCCTGTTGAGCGCCGTATTCAGCGCCTGTTACTGGGGCATGCCAGTGAGTGTCAGATGGATAACGCCGGACGTCTGCTGATTGCAACGACATTACGTCAGCATGCCGGGCTGGCAAAAGAAGTGATGCTGGTTGGGCAGTTCAACAAGTTTGAGCTGTGGGATGAACAGACCTGGTATCAACAAGTTAAGGAAGACATCGACGCTGAACAATCGTCTCAGGAACCCCTTTCTGACCGGTTACAGGACTTGTCATTATAAGCATGGTTGAAAACTATAAACACACTTCCGTTTTGCTGGATGAAGCCGTTAACGGCCTCAACATTCAACAGGACGGCATTTACATAGACGGAACTTTTGGCCGTGGTGGCCATTCACGTTTGATTCTGTCCCAGCTTGGGCCGGACGGACGCTTGCTGGCGATTGATCGCGATCCACAAGCGATCAAAGCCGCAGAATCTATTGATGATCCCCGTTTTTCCATTGTTCACGGACCTTTTTCCAACCTTGCTGACTATGCGCGGGATCGTGGTCTGGAAGGCAAGATCGACGGCGTCTTACTGGATTTAGGTGTTTCCTCTCCGCAGCTTGACGATCCTGAACGTGGATTCTCCTTCATGCGTGACGGGCCACTGGATATGCGTATGGATCCGACCCGAGGTTATTCAGCTGCTGAGTGGCTGATGAAAGCTGAAGCTGAAGATATTGCCTGGGTGTTGAAAACGTTTGGTGAAGAGCGTTTTGCCAAACGTATCGCACGCGCGATCGTCGAGCGTAACCGCGAATTGCCGATGACACGGACCAAGGAACTGGCGGATTTGATCGCTAATGCCTCGCCAGTACGTGAGAAGCACAAACACCCGGCCACACGCAGTTTCCAGGCGATCCGTATCTATATCAACAGTGAACTGGAAGAGATTGAACGCGCGCTGGATGGCGCACTGGAAATTCTGGCGCCTGAAGGCCGTTTATCCGTGATCAGCTTCCACTCTCTTGAAGACCGGATTGTAAAACGTTTCATCCGTCAGCATAGCCGTGGCGCGCAGGTGCCGGCCGGTATTCCGATGACGGAAGCACAAATCGCAGAACTTGGCGGACGTTCACTGAAATCAGTCGGGAAAATGATGCCCTCTGAAGCCGAAGTGGCCGAAAACCCACGGGCCCGCAGTTCTGTTCTGCGTTTTGCTGAGAGAACAACAGCGTGATAGGCAACGAACGCCACGGATTAGTGGGAGTTATCGCCGGCGATATTCTTCGCAACGGCAAAATCCCGTTAATTCTGATGATCGCCGTTTTGGTCAGTGCAATTTTAGTGGTCACTACCGCTCACCGTACGCGTTTGCTGACGGCTCAGCGCGAACAATTAGTCCTGGAAAGGGATGCGCTGGATATTGAATGGCGCAACCTGATCCTTGAAGAGAACGCCCTCGGCGATCACAGCCGGGTGGAACGCATCGCAACGGAGAAATTGCAGATGCAACACGTTGATCCATCTCAAGAAATTATTGTGGTTCAACCTTAAATGCCCACGGAGAATACAGGCAGCGAATGAAAGCAACACGCACCGCGAAGTTAAAGCGTCCCGAAAACCAAGCCAGCTTCATCAGCTGGCGTTTTGCGTTGTTGTGCGCCTGTATCCTGCTGGCATTGGTTGGCCTGATGTTGCGCGTGGCGTATCTGCAGGTGATTAATCCGGATAAGCTGGTGAAGGAAGGCGACCTGCGTTCCCTGCGCGTACAAACCATTCCCACATCCCGTGGCATGATTACTGATCGCTCAGGTCGCCCGCTGGCGGTCAGTGTGCCGGTTAACGCCATCTGGGCTGACCCTAAAGAAATTAGCGATCGCGGCGGTATCACCACCGATACCAAATGGAAAGCACTGGCCGATGCGCTGAATATGCCGCTTGCTCAGCTTTCTTCCCGTATTACTGCCAATCCCAACGGACGCTTTGTCTATCTGGCACGCCAGGTCAATCCTGCGGTCGGCGAATATATTCGTAAACTCAAACTGCCGGGGATTTCCCTGCGTCAGGAATCCCGCCGCTATTACCCTGCCGGGCAGGTGACATCGCATGTTATTGGCGTCACCAATATCGACGGCGAAGGTATAGAAGGCGTTGAGAAGAGTTTTGACCGCTGGCTGACCGGTAAACCGGGCGAGCGAACTATTCGTAAAGACCGCTTCGGTCGCGTTATCGAAGATATTTCTACCGTAGACAGCCAGGCGGCACACAATCTGGCGCTGAGCATCGATGAGCGTTTGCAGGCGCTGGTTTACCGCGAGCTCAATAACGCGGTGGCATTCAATAAAGCGGAGTCGGGCACTGCGGTACTGGTCGATGTGCAAACCGGTGAAGTTCTGGCGATGGCCAACAGTCCGTCCTACAACCCAAATAACATGCCGGATACGCCAAAAGACGTGATGCGTAACCGCGCCATCACCGATATCTTCGAACCGGGTTCAACCGTGAAGCCGATGGTAGTGATGACGGCATTGAAAAATGGTGTGGTGCGCGAGAACAGCGTACTCAATACCTTGCCGTACCGGATTAACGGTCATGAGATTAAAGATGTGGCCCGTTACGCGGAACTTTCCGTCACGGGTATCTTGCAGAAGTCGAGTAACGTTGGTGTTTCACGACTGGCGTTATCGATGCCATCCGCAGAGCTGGTAGACACTTACTCGCGATTCGGATTGGGAAAACCGACCAATTTGGGGCTGGTCGGAGAAAGCAGTGGCTTATACCCTAAAAAACAACGGTGGTCTGACATAGAGAGGGCCACCTTCTCTTTCGGCTACGGGCTAATGGTGACACCTCTCCAGCTAGCGCGAGTCTATGCAACCATCGGCAGCATGGGCGTTTATCGCCCGTTGTCGATTACCCGGGTTGATCCGCCGGTTTCCGGCGAGCGCGTTTTCCCTGAACCACTGGTGCGTACCGTCGTACATATGATGGAAAGCGTGGCGCTGCCCGGCGGTGGCGGTGTGAAAGCGGCGATCAAGGGCTACCGCATTGCGATCAAAACCGGTACCGCGAAAAAGGTCGGGCCGGACGGGAAATACGTTAATAAATACATTGCCTATACCGCCGGCGTTGCGCCAGCAAGCAATCCAAGATTTGCCCTTGTCGTGGTTATCAACGATCCACAGGCAGGGAAATATTACGGTGGGGCCGTTTCCGCACCGGTGTTTGGCGCCATCATGGGCGGGGTATTGCGTACCATGAACGTTGAACCAGATGCGCTGACTGCCGATGAAAACGCAGACATAGTGAATAATCAAAAAGAGGCTTCAGGTGGCAGATCGTAATTTGCGCGACATCTTAGCGCCCTGGGTGAGTGATGCCCCGGCGGTAGCGCTAAAAGACATGATTCTGGACAGCCGCGTTGCGGCTGCCGGCGATCTGTTTGTCGCGGTTTCAGGCCATACCAGTGACGGGCGTCGTTTTATTCCCCAGGCAATTGCTCAGGGCGTCGCCGCCGTGGTGGCCGAGGCAAAAGGTGAACAAAAGCACGGAACGGTCTGCCAGATGCATGGTGTACCGGTCGTTTATCTGGAAGATTTAAATATTTTGCTGTCACAGCTGGCGGGCCGTTTTTACCAGCAGCCGGGTAAAACATTACGTCTTGTTGGCGTAACAGGCACCAATGGCAAAACCACCACCACGCAACTGCTGGCGCAGTGGAGCCAGTTGCTGGGCGAAACCAGTGCCGTCATGGGCACCGTGGGCAACGGGTTGCTGGATAGCGTGGTGCCCGCCGAAAACACCACCGGTTCTGCCGTACAGGTTCAGCATATTCTGGCTGATCTGGTGAAACAGGGCGCAACTTTTGCTGCAATGGAAGTTTCTTCACACGGGCTGGTTCAGCATCGTGTTGCCGCACTGCCCTTTGCCGCTGCCGCATTTACCAACCTGAGTCGTGATCACCTTGATTATCATGGTGATATGCAAAGCTATGAAGACGCCAAATGGCAGCTTTTCGCTTCACATCAGGTCGGCCAAAAAATTATTAATGCTGACGATCACGTTGGCGCACGCTGGCTGGCAAAAACGCCAAATGCGATTGCGGTCAGCATGGAAGACAAAATTCCGGCAGGCTGGAATGGCCGCTGGCTGGTAGCCCGTAGCGTGAATTATCACGATAACGGTGCCACCGTAAACATCGATTCCAGCTGGGGCGAAGGCCGGCTGGAGAGCCGCCTGGTGGGCGCATTCAACGTCAGTAACCTGCTGGTTGCCTTGGCAACGCTGCTTTCTCTGGACTATCCGCTGGCACAATTGCTGGCGACAGCCTCTCAGTTGCAACCGGTCTGCGGTCGCATGGAAGTTTTCAATGCGCCGGGTAAACCCACTGCAGTGGTTGATTATGCTCATACGCCTGATGCACTGGAAAAAGCCCTGGCGGCAGCACGTCTGCATTGTCGTGGCACATTGTGGTGTGTCTTTGGTTGCGGTGGCGATCGTGACAAAGGCAAGCGTCCGCTGATGGGCGGTATCGCTGAGCAATACGCCGACCGCGTGATTGTTACCGATGATAATCCCCGCAGTGAAGAGCCTCGCGCTATCGTTGCCGATATTCTTGCAGGCCTGCTTGATGCCGGGCGCGCGCAGGAAATTCATGGCCGCGCAGAAGCAGTCACCAGTGCGATCATGCAGGCTAAAGAAGATGATGTCGTGTTGATTGCCGGTAAAGGGCATGAGGATTACCAGCTTGTCGGCAATCAGCGTCTCGATTATTCCGACCGCGTTACGGTCGCTCGTTTGCTGGGGGTGATCGCATGATCCGCGTTTCCCTGCAAACTCTGGCCGATGCGCTCAACGCTGAGCTTATCGGGGTTGATACCCAAATCGACAGTGTAATGACCGATACCCGTCAGGTGACCGAAGGCGGTTTGTTTGTGGCACTCAAAGGCGAAAAATTTGATGCCCACGACTTTGCGGTTGATGCCGTAAAAGCCGGTTCCGGGGCTTTACTGGTAAGTAAGCGCTTACCGGTGGATGTTCCTCAACTCCTGGTAACGGACACTCGTATTGCACTCGGACAACTGGGCGGTTGGGTGCGTCAGCAGGTTCCTGCCCGAGTCGTTGGTCTGACGGGGTCTTCCGGCAAGACTTCTGTGAAAGAGATGACAGCGGCGATTTTGCGCGAGTGCGGCAATGTGCTGTATACCGCAGGTAACTTCAATAACGATATTGGTGTTCCGCTGACATTGCTGCGACTGACGGCAGAACATGATTTTGCTGTGATAGAAATGGGCGCGAATCATCCGGGTGAAATCGCCTATACCACTGCGCTGGCGCGGCCTGAGACGGCGCTGGTAAATAACCTGTCTGCCGCACATCTGGAAGGTTTCGGTTCTCTCGCCGGCGTGGCTCGTGCGAAAGGCGAGATTTTCGAAGGGCTGCCGGAAAAAGGCATTGCCGTTATTAATGCGGACAACAATGATTATGCCAACTGGCAGCACAAGCTTAACGGCAAAACTGTCTGGCGTTTCTCCCCGATTCTTGCTGAAGGCATCGATTTCAGTGCAACTGACGTCAAGCTCAGCCCGTTAAATACCGCATTCACGCTGCATTCTCCTCAGGGAAACATTGACGTTTCACTGCCGGTGCCTGGCCGTCACAACATCGCCAATGCTCTGGCTGCGGCCGCGCTGGCGCTGTCTGTAGGCGCATCGCTGGAAAACGTGCGCGCCGGGCTGGCGACATTGCAATCCGTCAAAGGGCGTCTGTTCCCTATCGCACTTTGCGACGGCAAAACTTTGCTCGATGACAGCTACAACGCCAACGTCGGTTCTATGACCGCTGCCGCACAGGTGCTGGCAGAGATGCCGGGATACCGCGTAATGGCGGTAGGCGATATGGCGGAACTGGGCGCTGAAAGCGAAAGCTGCCACCGCCAGGTCGGCGAAGCTATCCGCGACGCCGGTATCGACAAGGTATTCAGTATTGGTCATGACAGCCGCATCATCAGTGATGTCAGCGGGTGTGGTGAACATCTGGAAGATAAGGCAGCCCTGACGGCCCGTTTAACGAGCTTACTGTCTGAACATGCGGTAATTACCGTTTTAATTAAAGGTTCACGTAGTGCCGCAATGGAGCAGGTAGTACGCGCGTTACAGGAGAATGCAACATGTTAGTTTGGCTGGCCGAACACTTGGTCAAATATTATTCCGGCTTCAACGTCTTTTCTTACCTGACGTTTCGCGCCATTGTCAGCCTGCTGACCGCGTTGTTCCTGTCGTTATGGATCGGGCCTCGCATGATTGCCCGCCTGCAGAAAATGTCTTTCGGTCAGGTTGTGCGTAACGACGGCCCGGAATCACATTTCAGTAAACGTGGTACACCGACGATGGGCGGCCTGATGATTCTGGCGTCTATCACGATTTCCGTATTGATGTGGGCCTATCCGTCCAACCCGTACGTGTGGTGTGTACTGTTCGTATTGCTGGGTTACGGGGTGGTGGGCTTTATCGATGACTACCGCAAAGTCGTGCGTAAAGACACCAAGGGCCTGATTGCCCGTTGGAAATATTTCTGGCAGTCCGTGATTGCGCTGGCGGCGGCCTTCACGATGTATGCCATTGGTAAAGACACGCCTGCGACCGAGCTCGTGGTGCCGTTCTTTAAAGACATCATGCCGCAGCTGGGTTTGATGTACATCCTGCTGAGCTATTTTGTGATTGTCGGTACCAGTAACGCAGTAAATCTGACGGACGGTCTGGATGGTCTGGCGATTATGCCAACGGTTTTCGTCGCGGCGGGGTTTGCGCTGGTGGCATGGGCGACCGGTAACATGAATTTCGCCAGCTACCTGCACATTCCGTATCTGCGCCATGCCGGTGAGCTGGTGATCGTGTGTACTGCCATTGTCGGTGCCGGGCTGGGGTTCCTGTGGTTCAACACCTATCCGGCACAAGTTTTCATGGGGGATGTCGGCTCTCTGGCTTTGGGAGGCGCGCTGGGTACTATCGCCGTGCTGCTGCGTCAGGAGTTCTTACTGGTGATTATGGGCGGTGTGTTTGTTGTCGAAACGCTGTCGGTCATCCTGCAGGTCGGGTCCTTTAAGTTACGTGGGCAGCGTATTTTCCGTATGGCGCCGATTCATCATCACTATGAACTTAAAGGCTGGCCGGAACCGCGCGTCATTGTGCGTTTCTGGATTATTTCGCTGATGCTGGTGCTGATTGGCCTGGCGACGCTGAAGGTGCGATAAATATGGCTGACTATCAGGGTAAAAAAGTGGTCATCATCGGGCTGGGTCTTACCGGCCTCTCTTGTGTTGATTTCTTTGCAGCACGTGGCGTAACGCCGCGTGTTATTGATACCCGCGTCAGCCCGCCAGGGCTCGATAAACTGGCGGATAACATTGAGTGTCACCTCGGTTCGCTCAATGAAGACTGGCTGCTGGACGCGGATTTGATCATTTCAAGTCCGGGTGTTGCGCTGGCAACGCCGGCACTCAGCGCTGCTGCAGACGCAGGCGTGGAAATCATCGGCGATATCGAATTGTTCTGCCGTGAAACGCAAACCCCGATCGTCGCCATTACCGGTTCGAACGGCAAAAGCACCGTCACCACGCTGGTTGGCGAGATGGCGAAAGCGGCCGGATGGCGCACGGGCGTAGGCGGTAATATCGGTTTGCCTGTGCTGACTATGTTGGATCACGAATATGATTTGTTTGTGCTTGAGCTCTCCAGCTTCCAGCTTGAAACCACGCACAGTCTGCACGCGGCTGCGGCGACCATTCTTAACGTAACTGAAGACCATATGGATCGCTATCCGTTTGGTTTGCAGCAATACCGGGCAGCCAAGCTGAAGGTTTACGAGAACGCAGCATTGTGTGTCGTTAATGCCGACGATGCGCTGACCATGCCGGTACGTGGTGCGGATAAACGTTGCGTGAGTTTTGGCGTCGATGTGGGTGATTACCATCTGACCCGTCAGCAAGATGATATCTGGTTGCGTGTCCGTGGTGAGAAAGTCCTGAATACCCGCGAAATGCCGCTCACAGGACGCCATAACTATACCAATGCCCTGGCGGCGCTGGCGCTGGCGGATGCGGTCGGTATCCCTCATGCATCCAGTCTGAAAGCGCTGACGACCTTTACCGGTCTGGCTCACCGTTTCCAGCTGGCATGGCAGCATAACGGCGTGCGCTGGATTAATGATTCGAAGGCCACCAATGTGGGCAGCACCGAAGCGGCATTAAACGGGCTGCATGTTGAAGGCACCTTGCACCTGCTGTTGGGCGGAGACGGGAAATCAGCTGATTTCTCGCCACTGACGCGCTATCTGCAAGGCGATAAGTTACGTATTTATTGTTTTGGTCGTGATGGTGCGGAGCTTGCGGATTTGCGTCCTGAGGTTTCCTCCCTGTTTGAAACGATGGAACAGGCGATGCGTGATATCAGCACGCGTGTGGCTTCCGGGGACATGGTTTTACTGTCGCCAGCCTGCGCGAGTCTGGATCAGTTCCGCAGTTTTGAACAACGCGGCGATGTCTTTACCGCGCTGGCGAAGGAGCTGGGCTCATGAGGATTCGGATCCCCGGGCTGAGCCTCGCCGCCAAGTTTAATGACTGGGTGATGGGTTCCAAAGAAAACGACTCCGTCACACTGGTGTTGTATGACCGGACGTTGCTGTGGCTGACATTCGGGTTGGCTATCGTCGGCTTCGTGATGGTGACATCGGCCTCAATGCCGATTGGCCAGCGTCTGGCAGATGACCCGTTTTTGTTTGCTAAACGCGATGCCATTTATCTCGGTCTGGCGTTTGGTTTATCGCTGGTGACATTACGCGTGCCGATGGCGGTCTGGCAGAAGTACAGCAACGTTCTGCTACTGCTGTCGGTGATCATGCTGCTGGTGGTACTGGTTGTGGGTAGCTCGGTTAACGGGGCATCACGCTGGATTTCTCTCGGACCCCTGCGTATTCAGCCAGCAGAGTTCTCCAAGTTGTCACTGTTTTGCTACCTCGCCAGCTATCTGGTGCGCAAAGTGGATGAAGTGCGCAGTAACTTTTGGGGCTTCTGCAAACCCATGGGCGTGATGGTGGTGCTGGCCGTATTGCTGTTGGCTCAGCCTGACCTCGGTACGGTGGTTGTGCTGTTTATCACTACGCTGGCGATGCTATTCCTGGCGGGTGCCAAGATGTGGCAGTTCCTGGCCATTATCGGTTCGGGCGTATTCGCCGTAGTACTGCTGGTTCTTGCCGAGCCATACCGTATGCGTCGTGTGACATCGTTCTGGAATCCGTGGGCGGATCCGTTTGGTAGTGGCTACCAGTTAACGCAGTCACTGATGGCATTTGGTCGTGGGGAATTCTGGGGGCAAGGATTAGGTAATTCAGTCCAGAAACTGGAGTATTTACCTGAAGCACATACTGACTTTATCTTCTCCATTTTAGGTGAAGAGTTGGGGTATTTCGGTGTGGTTTTAGCCCTGTTAATGGTATTCTTCGTCGCTTTTCGCGCCATGTCTATCGGACGCAGGGCGTTAGAAACTGACCAGCGTTTTTCCGGGTTTTTAGCCTGTTCAATTGGCGTATGGTTCAGCTTTCAGGCGTTGGTTAACGTCGGAGCCGCGGCGGGCATGTTGCCAACGAAAGGTCTGACACTGCCGCTCATCAGTTACGGCGGTTCGAGCCTGTTAATTATGTCGACGGCAATCGTGTTATTGCTGCGAGTGGATTTTGAAACGCGGCTGGCAAAAGCCCAGGCGTTTGTAAGGAGTGCCCGATGAGTGGCAATGCCCGGCGTTTAATGGTGATGGCCGGCGGTACCGGTGGACATGTTTTCCCTGGACTGGCAGTAGCCCATCATCTTATCGCGCAAGGTTGGGAAGTTCGCTGGCTGGGTACAGCAGACCGGATGGAAGCGGATTTGGTACCCAAACACGGTATCGATATTGATTTCATTAAAATTGCCGGATTGCGTGGGAAAGGTCTGAAAGCGCAACTTACTGCCCCTGTTCGCATATATCATGCGTGGCGTCAGGCGAAGGCGATCATGAAACGCTTCCAGCCAGATGTGGTATTGGGCATGGGCGGATACGTGTCCGGCCCCGGGGGGCTGGCGGCCTGGTCACTGGGCATTCCGGTGGTGTTACACGAGCAAAATGGTATTGCCGGTATGACCAATAAAGGTTTGTCGCATATTGCCAAAAAAGTGTTGCAGGCGTTTCCGGGTGCATTTCCGCATGCTGACGTTGTTGGCAATCCGGTGCGTACGGATGTCCTGGCGCTGGAATTACCGGCAACCCGACTGGCCGGTCGTGAAGGGCCAATCCGTGTGCTGGTGATTGGTGGCAGTCAGGGCGCACGCGTCCTTAATCAGAGCATGCCGGACGTGGCGGCGCTGATGGGCGATAAAATTACGCTGTGGCATCAGGTGGGTAAAGGTGCGTTGGAGTCCGTGAATCAGGCTTATGAAAAAGCCGGTCAGGCGCAGCATAAAGTGACCGAATTCATTGATGACATGGCAGAGGCTTACGCCTGGGCTGATGTGGTGGTTTGCCGTTCCGGGGCGTTAACGGTCAGCGAAATTGCTGCCGCAGGCTTACCCGCGATTTTTGTGCCTTTCCAGCACAAAGACCGTCAACAGTACTGGAATGCGCTGCCGCTGGAAAAAGCCGGCGCTGCGAAGATTATTGAGCAGAAAGATTTTAGTGCCGCCGCCGTCGCTGATCTGATGGCCGGATGGGACAGAACCCATCTGATGGGGATGGCGATGGCTGCACGTGCCGCCGCTATTCCCGATGCGACAGAGCGTGTTGCCGCAGAAGTGGTTACCGCCAGCAAAAAATGAAAGTGAACGGGCCATGCAGTGTGTGGTCCCAGCCGTAAGAAACGGATTAATCAGTAACCTGAAATAGTGAATAAAAACGTGAATACACAACAATTGGCGAAACTGCGTACCTTCGTGCCTGAGATGCATCGTGTCCGGCACATTCACTTTGTTGGCATCGGTGGTGCCGGCATGGGTGGTATCGCCGAAGTGTTGGCCAATGAAGGCTATCAGATCAGCGGTTCTGATTTAGCACCGAATGCGGTGACTCAGCAACTGACTGCACTGGGCGCGACGATTTATTTTAATCACCGCCCTGAGAACGTGCTGGATGCCAGCGTGGTGGTGGTTTCCACGGCGATTTCATCCGATAACCCGGAAATCGTTGCGGCGCGCGAAGCCCGTATTCCGGTGATCCGCCGTGCGGAAATGCTTGCAGAACTGATGCGTTTTCGTCACGGCATCGCCGTGGCAGGTACGCACGGTAAAACAACGACCACGGCAATGGTAACCAGTATTTATGCCGAGGCCGGGCTGGATCCGACCTTTGTCAACGGCGGACTGGTGAAAGCCGCAGGCACGCATGCGCGTCTGGGTTCAAGCCGTTTTCTGATTGCTGAAGCAGATGAAAGCGATGCGTCTTTCCTGCATCTGCAACCGATGGTTGCTATCGTGACCAATATCGAAGCAGATCATATGGATACGTATCAGGGTGACTTTGAAATCCTGAAACAAACCTTCATCAATTTCCTGCATAACCTGCCGTTTTACGGACGCGCAGTGATGTGCATTGATGATCCGGTGATCCGTGAGCTGATACCCCGCGTAGGCCGTCATATGACGACGTACGGTTTCAGCGAAGATGCCGATGTGATTATCGAAAACTATCGTCAGGTAGGTGCGCAAGGGCACTTTACGCTGCGCCGCCAGGACTTGCCGCTCATCAGTGTGACGCTGAACGCGCCGGGTCGTCACAATGCCCTGAACGCTGCGGCCGCCGTCGCCGTCGCGACTGACGAAAATATCAGCGACGACGCTATTTTACGTGCACTGGCAGGCTTCCAGGGTACCGGACGCCGTTTCGATTTCCTGGGCGAGTACGCGCTGGAAAATGTGAACGGTAAAACGGGGAGTGCAATGCTGGTCGATGACTACGGTCACCATCCGACAGAAGTCGATGCCACGATCAAAGCGGCACGTGCGGGCTGGGCAAACAAACGTCTGGTGATGATTTTCCAGCCGCACCGTTACACCCGTACCCGCGATTTGTACGATGATTTTGCCAATGTGCTATCACAGGTTGATGTGCTGATTATGCTGGATGTCTATCCGGCCGGAGAAGCGCCAATCCCGGGCGCGGACAGCCGCTCGTTGTGCCGCACTATTCGCGCACGCGGCAAGCTTGATCCGATTTTGGTTTCTGATATTGAGGCGGTGCCGGAAAGTCTGGCGCAAATCCTTGAAGGTGATGATTTAGTTCTGGTTCAGGGTGCCGGTAATGTCGGCAGAGTAGCCCGTAAATTGGCTGATCAAAAGCTGCAACCGGTTAAGAAAGGTGAAGAACATCATGTCTGAGAAAGTAGCGGTATTGTTCGGGGGAACTTCCGCAGAACGCGATGTGTCATTACAGTCAGGCGCCGCGGTACTGGCAGGTTTACGCGAATCTGGTGTTGATGCCCACGGCATCGATACCAAAACCTTTAATGTGGCGCTTCTCAGGGAAGAAGGTTACAGCAAAGTCTTTATCGCACTTCACGGTCGCGGTGGCGAAGACGGGACGATGCAGGGGTTGCTGGAACAAATCGGTTTGCCTTATACCGGCAGCGGTGTAATGGCGTCAGCGCTTACCATGGATAAGTTCCGCACCAAACTGGTGTGGCAGGCTTTAGGGCTACCGGTTACGCCGTTTGTCGCATTGCATCGTTCACAAATTGAAGAAGCAGGGCAGGGCGCTCTGGCGGCAAAAATCGCCGAACTGGGTCTGCCGCTGATCGTCAAACCAAGCCGTGAAGGTTCCAGTGTCGGGATGAGCAAAGTGACAACGGAAAAAGAGTTGCTGCCTGCTCTGCAGGAAGGCTTCAGGCATGACGATAACGTACTGATCGAAAAATGGCTGAGCGGCCCGGAATATACCGTGGCTATCGTGGGCGATCAGGTGATGCCATCCATTCGCATCCAGCCTGCCGGTACATTTTATGACTATCAGGCAAAATATTTGTCTGATGAAACACAATATTTTTGCCCGAGCGGGTTAAGCGAAGCGCAGGAGCAGCAGTTGACTGTACTGGCGTTGCAGGCTTATAAGGCGCTCGATTGCAGCGGCTGGGGGCGTGTCGACGTCATGCAGGACGGTGATGGCAACTTCAATTTACTGGAAGCGAATACCTCGCCAGGAATGACGAGTCACAGTCTGGTGCCGATGGCGGCTAAACACGCCGGGCTGAGTTTCCCGCAACTCGTTTTCCGTATTCTGGAACTGGCAGACTGATATGTCGCAAGCCGCCCTGAATACCCGAGAGCGTGAGACGGCTGAGAGCAACGGCCGTCGCAGTAACGGTGGCCAGCTGGCAGGGATCGTGTTTCTGCTGCTGGTGGTAGGAACGATTTTATGGAGTGCGTGGGCCGTTGTCGGCTGGATGCAGGATGCAAACCGATTGCCGTTATCCCAGTTAGTCGTCACCGGCGAGCGGCATTACACGACCAATGATGATATTCGTCAGGCGATTCTGTCCTTAGGGGCACCGGGAACGTTCATGACGCAGGATGTAAACGTCATTCAGCAGCAGATTGAGCGTTTACCCTGGATAAAACAGGTCAGCGTACGTAAGCAATGGCCGAATGAACTCAAGATACACCTCGTGGAGTATGTGCCGGTCGCACACTGGAATGATCTGCATATGGTTGATGCCGATGGCAAATCTTTCAGCATACCCGCTGAGCGTGTGGTCAAACAAAAAATGCCGTTGCTTTACGGTCCGGAAGGCAGCGAACAGGATGTTTTGCAGGGCTTTCAAACGATGAGTCAGGCGCTGGCCGCCGGTAAGTTCACGTTGAAAGCGGTAGCAATGAGTGCGCGTCACTCGTGGCAGTTAACTCTGGATAATGACGTCCGGCTGGAATTGGGGAGAGATGACCGGATGGGGCGTTTACAACGTTTTATCGAGCTTTACCCGCGATTCCAGCAACAGGCACAAGCCGATAAAAAACGCATCACTTATGTCGATTTACGTTATGACAGCGGTGCGTCGGTGGGTTGGGCTCCAGAGTTTATTGACCAGCAAAACAGTAATCAGCAACAGAATCAGGCACAGGCTAAACAACAATGATCAAGTCGACGGACAGAAAACTGGTAGTTGGGCTGGAGATCGGTACGGCAAAAGTAGCCGCATTGGTGGGGGAGGTTCTGCCCGATGGCATGGTCAATATTATCGGTGTGGGCAGTTGCCCGTCCCGGGGCATGGACAAGGGTGGCGTGAATGATCTGGAATCGGTGGTGAAGTGCGTACAGCGCGCCATCGATCAGGCTGAACTGATGGCGGATTGCCAGATTTCCTCTGTTTACCTTGCTTTGTCTGGTAAACATATCAGCTGTCAGAATGAAATAGGGATGGTTCCTATTTCAGAAGAGGAAGTCACGCAGGAAGATGTAGAGAATGTGGTGCATACCGCTAAATCAGTCCGCGTGCGGGATGAGCATCGGGTTCTGCATGTGATCCCTCAGGAATATGCCATTGATTATCAGGAAGGGATTAAAAATCCGGTCGGTCTTTCCGGCGTGCGTATGCAGGCTAAAGTCCACCTGATTACCTGCCATAACGATATGGCAAAGAACATTGTGAAGGCGGTTGAACGCTGTGGCTTAAAAGTTGACCAGCTGATTTTTGCCGGTCTGGCCGCCAGTTATGCGGTACTGACCGAAGATGAGCGTGAATTAGGGGTTTGTGTCGTTGATATTGGTGGTGGAACCATGGATATCGCGGTTTATACCGGCGGCGCACTACGTCATACTAAGGTCATCCCGTATGCAGGGAACGTGGTCACCAGCGACATCGCTTATGCGTTTGGAACGCCGCCGACCGATGCCGAAGCGATCAAAGTTCGCCACGGTTGTGCATTAGGATCGATTGTCGGCAAAGACGAAAATGTCGAAGTGCCGAGCGTCGGTGGACGTCCACCACGCAGTCTGCAGCGTCAGACACTGGCTGAAGTTATCGAGCCTCGTTACACAGAATTGCTGAATTTAGTGAACGACGAAATTTTGCAATTGCAGGAGCAGTTACGTCAGCAAGGCGTAAAACATCATCTGGCCGCTGGCATTGTACTCACAGGCGGTGCAGCACAAATTGATGGTCTGGCAGCTTGTGCGCAGCGGGTATTTCATACCCAGGTGCGCATCGGGCAACCTTTGAACATCACCGGGCTGACAGATTATGCGCAGGAACCTTACTACTCAACGGCTGTAGGGCTGCTGCACTACGGGAAGGAGTCTCACCTGAGCGGTGAGGCCGAAGTGGAAAAACGCGCCTCAGTGGGCAACTGGTTCAAACGAATCAACAGCTGGCTGAGAAAAGAGTTTTAATGTTTTAACAACGGGATCATGCTGTTAAGCTTTTTGATCCCGAAGCGACAGGCACAAAACGGAGAGAAACTATGTTTGAACCTATGGAACTGACCAATGACGCGGTGATTAAAGTCATCGGCGTCGGCGGTGGCGGTGGCAACGCTGTCGAACACATGGTGCGTGAGCGCATCGAAGGTGTTGAATTCTTTGCCGTTAATACAGACGCCCAGGCGTTACGTAAAACGGCAGTAGGACAGACTATTCAGATCGGTAGTGGTATTACCAAAGGTCTGGGTGCTGGTGCGAACCCGGAAGTGGGTCGCAATTCTGCAGAAGAAGATCGTGAAGCCCTGCGCGCTGCGCTTGAAGGTGCTGATATGGTCTTTATCGCAGCGGGCATGGGTGGCGGTACCGGTACCGGTGCAGCGCCTGTGGTGGCTGAAGTAGCAAAAGATTTAGGTATTCTGACCGTTGCTGTGGTGACTAAGCCTTTCAACTTTGAAGGCAAAAAACGCATGGCATTTGCGGAGCAGGGTATCGCTGAATTGTCCAAACATGTGGATTCTCTGATCACTATCCCGAACGACAAGCTGTTAAAAGTTCTGGGTCGCGGTATCTCTCTGCTGGACGCCTTCGGTGCGGCCAACGACGTGCTGAAAGGTGCGGTGCAGGGTATCGCTGAGCTGATCACCCGTCCGGGTTTGATGAACGTCGACTTCGCCGACGTGCGCACCGTCATGTCCGAAATGGGTTATGCCATGATGGGTTCTGGTGTGGCATGCGGTGAAGACCGTGCTGAAGAAGCGGCAGAAATGGCGATCTCCAGCCCGCTGTTGGAAGACATCGACTTGTCCGGCGCGCGCGGCGTTCTGGTCAACATTACTGCTGGCTTCGACCTGCGTCTGGATGAATTCGAAACCGTGGGTAACACCATTCGTGCTTTCGCATCAGATAACGCAACCGTGGTTATCGGTACGTCTCTTGACCCGGAAATGAATGACGAGCTGCGTGTGACCGTGGTTGCAACCGGTATCGGCATGGACAAACGTCCTGAGATCACTTTGGTGACTAACAAGCCAGCCAGCCAGCCCGTGATGGATCATCGTTACCAGCAGCACGGTATGTCTCCGTTGCCGCAGGAAACGAAACCTGCTGCTAAAGTGGTGAATGATCAAAGTGCGCAATCCAATAAAGAGCCCGACTATCTGGACATCCCGGCCTTCCTGCGTAAGCAGGCAGACTAGTCCGAATTGTAGGATCTCCGCTCTTTGTGCTAAACTGTCCCGCCGACCTTAAGGTATGCTTAGGTCGGTTGGATGGATAAACATTGCGAGATAAAAACGATGATCAAACAACGTACATTAAAACGTATCGTTCAGGCGACGGGCGTCGGTTTGCATACCGGCAAGAAAGTCACCCTGACTCTGCGTCCTGCACCGGCAAATACCGGGGTCATCTATCGTCGCACTGACTTGAATCCACCGGTTGATTTCCCGGCAGATGCAAAATCCGTGCGTGATACCATGCTCTGTACTTGCCTGGTTAATGAGCATGACGTACGCATTTCTACGGTAGAACACCTTAATGCGGCATTAGCAGGCCTGGGCATCGATAACATTATTATCGAAGTCGACGCGCCGGAAGTGCCTATTATGGACGGTAGTGCCGCACCTTTCGTCTATCTGTTGATGGATGCAGGGATTGAAGAACTGAACAGCGCGAAGAAATTCTTGCGCATCAAAGATACTGTGCGTGTTGAAGACGGTGATAAGTGGGCTGAGTTCAAACCCTTTAATGGTTTCTCTCTGGACTTCACCATCGACTTCAATCACCCGGCGATTGATTCCAGTTCTCAGCGCTACAAGATGAACTTCTCCGCAGAAGCATTTGTTCGCCAAATCAGCCGGGCACGTACTTTCGGTTTCATGCGTGATATCGAGTACCTGCAGTCACGCGGTTTGTGCCTGGGTGGCAGCTTTGATTGCGCAATTGTTGTAGATGATTACCGTGTGCTTAATGAAGATGGCCTGCGTTTTGAAGATGAATTCGTTCGTCACAAAATGCTGGATGCTATCGGTGACTTGTTCATGTGTGGGCATAACATTATTGGTGCGTTTACCGCCTACAAATCTGGCCACGCCTTGAACAACAAGTTATTGCAAGCGGTACTGGCTAAGCAGGAAGCCTGGGAATTAGTCACGTTCCAGGATGAAGCTGAAATGCCACTGGCTTTTAAAGCACCGTCTACAGTATTGGCGTAATCGGTACTTTTGGTATTACTTATTACGACTGGTTGGTTTGGCACTCTCTCCGGCCAATTCAGCCAGTCGTTCTAAAGCCTTTCTGAGTTTCTCCGGGCTCCGGCTCGCAAGTCCCCTTAATTCCTCTGCACTTTGTGCACTCAAATGCCTGACAGGCATAGATTCTGACGCGTTCGCTTTATTTTTAACCGCAATCTGCGAAGCATTTTCCATTTTCGCCATGAGCGAAGGATTAATCCTGATGTCGATTGATGACAATGATGGTAGAATTTGCGCTCGAAGTGCAGAGAGTAATGCGGGTTGTTCATAGCGTAATCGCATCATCCAGCTGGCATTAGCTATTTCAAGTACTAAAACTCCCTGTCGATAATTACCGACACGACACCAGGGTTGCATGGGTGCCGGTAACAGGCCTTTCACTGCGCGGTTGAGTTTCAATAACGCCGCCGCACGCTGTTGAACAATACGCAGCGGGCTTTGTTCAGTCGAAGAGGCGTCATCGAACAGGATATCTAATAATTGTGGGCGACTATCGCGCATGATGGGCTCCGGCGGATTGTAAACTTGTGATTGGCATTCTAAATCGTTGGCGACAATTTGGCAGAAGGTATTTTTGGCCGCATCTCCTGTTGGGGATGGTCGCGGCAAGCCTTGGCGTGTCCACTAACCTGTCGCAAACGGAACTGCCAGCGGCTCCCAATACATCCTCAAGCCTAAACCGTCTTACTATCGCCAGCACAGGGCTGAGTAATCTTGCGTTACTCCAGGCGAATCGCCGCCCGTCTTTCGGTGTAGATTACTGGCAACAGCATGCATTACGCACGGTCATCCGTCATCTTTCTTTTGCTTTGGCACCGCAGGTCGTTTACACCGTCGCGCAGCCGGAAGCAGAAATGCAGGAAGCTGAACCGCTGCATGTTCAGCAACTCGCGTTGCTGGTGACCCTGAATGCTTTACTGACCCATGAGCCAAAACCTCCGGTTATCATCCGTCAGACGCAGCAACCTTTTCTCCCTCTTGCTTCATCGTATCAAACCGGCCTGTGGTTAGCACAGGTGCAAGGCATTCGTGCCGGTCCGTCCCCTCTGATTTAACAGACTGTAATTCTAAACTCTATTTATAAATCAACAAATTATTGGCTACATTGCGTGGCCTCCAAGAGATATTAAGCACTATGTTAATCAAATTATTGACCAAAGTTTTTGGTAGCCGTAACGACCGTACTTTGCGCCGTATGCGTAAAGTGGTTGACCTGATCAACCGCATGGAACCTGAAATCCAAAAGCTGACCGATGAGCAACTGCAGGCGAAAACCAACGAATTCCGTGAGCGCCTGGCGAAAGGTGAAGTACTGGAAAACCTGATCCCGGAAGCCTTTGCGGTTGTCCGTGAATCCAGTAAACGTGTATTCGGTATGCGTCACTTCGATGTGCAGCTGCTGGGCGGTATGGTGCTGAACGAGCGTTGCATCGCAGAAATGCGTACCGGTGAAGGTAAAACGCTGACCGCAACCCTGCCAGCTTACCTGAACGCATTGAGTGGCAAGGGCGTTCACGTCGTTACCGTCAATGATTATCTGGCACAGCGTGACGCCGAAAATAACCGTCCGCTGTTTGAATTCCTTGGCCTGAGCATCGGCATCAACTTGCCAGGTATGCCTTCTCCGGCGAAGCGTGCTGCTTATGCTGCAGACATCACCTACGGTACAAACAACGAATACGGCTTTGACTATCTGCGCGACAATATGGCATTCAGCCCTGAAGAACGTGTACAACGCAAACTGCACTATGCGCTGGTGGATGAGGTTGACTCCATCCTGATTGATGAAGCACGTACCCCGCTGATTATCTCCGGCCCGGCCGAAGACAGCTCAGAAATGTATACGCGGGTAGATAAACTGATCCCTAAACTGATCCGTCAGGAAAAAGAAGATTCAGATACCTTCCAGGGTGAAGGACATTTTTCTGTTGATGAGAAAGCGCGCCAGGTTCACCTGACCGAGCGTGGCCTGGTCTTGATCGAAGAAATGTTGGTAGATGCAGGCATTATGGATGAAGGCGAATCTCTGTATTCCCCGACTAATATCATGCTGATGCACCACGTCACGGCGGCATTACGCGCGCACGTGCTGTTTACCCGCGATGTTGATTACATCGTGAAAGACGGCGAGGTCATTATCGTCGACGAACATACCGGTCGTACCATGCAAGGCCGTCGCTGGTCAGACGGTCTGCATCAGGCAGTTGAAGCCAAAGAAGGCGTTGAAATTCAAAACGAAAACCAGACGCTGGCATCCATCACCTTCCAGAACTACTTCCGTCTGTATGAAAAACTGGCCGGCATGACCGGTACTGCGGATACCGAAGCGTTCGAATTCAGCTCTATTTATAAACTGGATACCATTGTTGTGCCAACGAACCGCCCTATGGTGCGTAAAGATATGGCCGACCTGGTGTACATGACCGAAATGGAAAAAATTGGCGCGATTATCGAAGATATCCGCCAGTGTACTGCCAAAGGTCAGCCTGTTCTGGTTGGTACTATTTCCATTGAAAAATCAGAAGTTGTTTCCAACGAACTGACCAAGGCGGGCATTGCGCATAGCGTCCTTAACGCCAAATTCCATGCCAAAGAAGCAGACATTGTTGCTCAGGCGGGTCAGCCAGGTGCAGTCACCATCGCCACCAATATGGCCGGTCGTGGTACAGATATCGTGCTGGGCGGCAGCTGGCAGGTTGAAGTCGAAAACCTGGGCGAAGAAGCAACGGATGAGAAAATCGCTGAAATTAAAGCCGCATGGCAGATCCGTCATGACGCCGTTCTGGCTGCAGGTGGTTTACACATTATTGGTACTGAGCGTCATGAATCCCGTCGTATTGATAACCAGTTGCGCGGCCGTGCGGGTCGTCAGGGTGACGCCGGTTCATCCCGTTTCTATCTGTCTATGGAAGATGCCCTGATGCGTATCTTCGCCTCTGACCGCGTGTCAGGCATGATGCGTAAACTGGGTATGAAACCGGGCGAAGCGATTGAACATCCATGGGTCACTAAAGCCATTGCTAACGCTCAGCGTAAAGTTGAAAGCCGTAACTTCGATATTCGTAAGCAATTGCTGGAATACGATGATGTGGCAAGTGATCAGCGTCGTGCGATCTATAGCCAGCGTAACGAATTACTGGACGTGTCTGATGTGAGCGAAACCATCGCCAGCATCCGTGAAGATGTATTCAAAGCCACTATCGACAGTTACATTCCGCCACAATCCCTTGAAGAAATGTGGGATGTAAAAGGTCTGGAAGAGCGCCTTAAGAATGATTTCGAGCTGGAAATGCCGATTTCTGAATGGCTGGATAAAGAGCCGGAACTGCACGAAGAAACCCTGCGCGAACGTATCATGGAGATCGCGAAAGAATCTTACGCCCGTAAAGAAGAAGTGGTTGGCGCTGAAATGATGCGTAACTTCGAGAAAGGCGTGATGTTGCAGACACTGGACTCACTGTGGAAAGAGCACCTGGCGGCGATGGATTACCTGCGTCAGGGTATCCATTTACGCGGCTATGCGCAGAAGGATCCTAAGCAGGAATACAAACGCGAATCCTTCGCGATGTTTGCTGCCATGCTCGAATCCCTGAAATATGAAGTGGTCAGCGTACTAAGCAAAGTCCAGGTGCGTATGCCTGAAGAAGTGGAAGCGATGGAGATTCAGCGCCGTGAAGAAGCTGAGCGTCTGGCTCGTCAGCAGCAGCTTAGCCATCAGGATCAGCAGGAAATCGAAGTGGCTGAGGCAGCGCGACTTGCTTCTTCCGGTGATCGCAAAGTAGGCCGTAACGATCTCTGCCCGTGTGGTTCCGGTAAAAAATACAAACAATGTCATGGCCGCCTGCAAAAGTAACATCTCCGACTAAGTCATCGTGTTAATCTTGAAGGCGGCTTAATTGCCGCCTTTATTTTTGGCTAAATAGTCCTCATAACAACAGTCAATGTAGTCAGCGGATAGGTGGAACTGTGGCGCTTAAACAACTTAATATCGCAGCAGGCATTATCCGGAATGCCAGCAAAGAAATCTTTATCACTCAGCGCGATGCATCATCACATATGGCCGGGTTCTGGGAGTTTCCGGGCGGTAAGATTGAAGCGGGCGAAACACCGGAACAGGCCGTTATTCGCGAGTTACAGGAAGAGGTCGGCATAGATGCTAAATCTCCTGTGTTGCTGAAAACGTTGGAGCACCGGTTTCCGGATCGTATTATTACGCTCTATTTTTTTCTGGTAGAAGACTGGCAGGGCGAGCCGTATGGCAAAGAAGGGCAGCCGAAGCGCTGGGTTGCGCAGGCCGGCTTGAAAGAGGAGGAGTTTCCTCCCGCCAATGAAGGGATTGTTACCGCCCTCAAGAATAATCAGTACTGATTACGCCTGGAATTCAATGGTATACACAATTCGAAAGCGTATAAAAAGGGGCCGGAGCTCCTTTTTATACGCTGTACGGATTAAATCTCTTCTTCACTCCAGTCATCCAGATCATTCACATCCCCCTTACTTGGAATGCGTTTCTCTTCATCGGCCCATTCGCCGAGATCAATGAGCTGACAACGCTTGGAACAAAAAGGGCGGTAAGGGCTTTGTTCACCCCAAACCACGATTTTCTGACAGGTCGGGCAATTTACTTCAATAATTTCAGGGTCCATTTGCAACTCCTAGCAGCAGGCAAGTTCAAAATTCAGTCGCGCGGGAACCACGCCATGTTCACTGTCGAGGGGTAAAAAGCGAATGGCATAACGGGTTTTATGCCCGGATACTTGCGGATAAAGCTGGTTTTCCATCGAGAGCCGTAATCGTAACAGATCTGCGCCTTCCGCGTTGTCCTGGAAAAATCCATTCAAACTGATTTGATTACGAAACGCGCCAGACTGACGGATCAGATCCAGTACCATCATCAGCGAATTATTCAGCGGAGCCAGAGTTTCGAGCCAGTTTTGCACTTCACGATCACGTTGTGACTGTGCCAGATGAAGCCAGATATGCAGTGTCGGCAAATCAAAGCTGCAGCACCCGCCCGGGATACTCAGACGTTGGCGAACCAGCGCGACCAGACGATCCTCCTTCAGGGCTTGACCTATGCGTGGAGCTTTCATTAATACCGATGCGCATTGCTTAAGCTCAGCGCGCAGTCCTTCGATCCTTACTAAATCAACGCCCGGGACATCTTTCCATTGAGACAATTTTTGCTGCTGGCGTTCAAGCTCTTTCAGTAAATCGGTGCGAACTTCACCACGTTCCAGCACATCCAATAAATCTGCAGCGGTGCGAAAAAATAGCAGAGCAGAGGCGATATCAGTGAGTTGTGCGTTGGAATGCATCTGTTGCAATAAAAACTCGATGCGAAGCCAGGTACGCATTTTCTCATTCAGTGGATGTTCAAAGAGAACGGTTGCAGCTACATCAGTCATGCTTGGCAATATCCTGTCTGTTTACTCACACCGCAAGTTGCAGGTAGCGGTGATGTAATTGGGCAACACGCGGTTCAATTAATTTCGGATCACCGCTGTTATCAATAATGTCATCCGCGCAGGCCAGACGTTTTTCACGGCTGATCTGCGCAGCAATAATACTTTCAGCCTGCTGGCGGCTGATACCATCGCGCGACATCGTCCGGGAAAGCTGAATATGGGGTTCTACATCCACGACCAGAACGCGGTTCGCTTGCGTCTGTAATCCATTTTCAATCAGCAGCGGTACGACCCAGAGTACGTACGGCGTCTGCGCCTCAGCAATCAAATATTGTGTTCTGGCATGAATAATGGGGTGTAATAATTTATTAACCCATTCTTTTTCATCAGCATTGCTGAAAATTCGCTCACGAAGCGCCGGACGTTTCAGTGAGCCATCAGCGGAAATAATACTTTCACCAAATCGCTGACGCAGTCCTTCCAGTGCGGGTTCACCGGGTGCAACAACCTGACGGGCAATCTCATCTGCATCGACAATGCTTACGCCGTGGTGTGCGAAGCTTGCGGAAACGGTACTTTTGCCACTACCGATACCTCCGGTCAATGCAACGATATAGCTCATATTGGTGCTCTGATAAAATTCGTTAGGTAAATGATAAAGAGATTATGAGTAAGTGCAAGCCGTGGTGTTCCCGGTTTTGATGAGAAAAATTATTAATCTGCACAATCAAAAGTCTGTGATGGAGGTTGTAAAAGCCATCTTGCCGTTGTCATTTTCCTGTGTATGATAAAACCACTGGAAAGGGTGTGTAAAAATTTGCCGTGCACCCTAGCGACCCGTCGCCAAACCAGGACTCACACGCCATGCGCATTGAAGAAGATTTGAAGTTAGGTTTTAAAGACGTACTCATCCGCCCAAAACGTTCTACCCTCAAAAGTCGTTCCGAAGTTGAACTGGAGCGCACATTCACTTTTAAACACTCAGGTTTCAACTGGTCCGGCACCCCGATTATTGCCGCGAACATGGACACTGTTGGCACATTCCGCATGGCGGCCGTACTGGCGTCTTTTGGCCTGCTTACGGCTGTACACAAACATTATACCGTAGAACAGTGGCAGGCTTTCGTGACGTCCTCCGATGAATCCGTGCTGCGTAATGTCATGGTATCAACCGGGACGTCAGAAGCTGATTTCGTTAAGACCCTGCAAATTCTTGCTTTATCGCCTCTGCTGAAGTTTGTTTGTCTGGATGTTGCTAACGGTTATTCCGAGCACTTTGTAGATTTCCTGCGACGTGTACGCGAAGCCTGCCCGGATAAAGTCATTTGCGCGGGCAACGTGGTGACCGGTGAAATGGTGGAGGAGCTTATTCTCTCTGGCGCGGACATCGTAAAAGTCGGCATCGGTCCGGGGTCGGTATGTACGACTCGCGTAAAAACCGGTGTGGGATATCCGCAGCTTTCCGCTGTTATTGAATGTGCTGACGCTGCTCATGGTCTGGGCGGGCAGATTGTCAGCGATGGCGGTTGTGCTGTTCCTGGCGATGTGGCAAAAGCGTTCGGTGGCGGTGCTGATTTTGTCATGCTTGGCGGCATGCTGGCTGCGCATGATGAATGTGAAGGCACCGTCGTTGAAGAGAATGGCGAAAAATTCATGCTCTTCTATGGCATGAGTTCAGAGTCTGCCATGAAACGCCACGTTGGTGGTGTTGCTGAATACCGCGCAGCAGAAGGTAAAACAGTCAAATTGCCTTTGCGTGGCCCGGTTGAAAACACCGTGCGTGACATTCTCGGTGGATTGCGTTCTGCCTGTACTTATGTCGGTGCAGAGCGTCTGAAAGAACTGACCAAGCGAACAACCTTTATCCGTGTCGCGGAACAGGAAAATCGTCTGTTTGGCAGTAAATAAGCCCGATTCAGTCATAGCGGCGAAACATGTTTCGCCGCTATTTCACCGTTTTTTACCTCTCTGTTTACCCCATCACCGAACCCAGTTGGAAAATGGGCAGATACATCGCAATCACCAGTCCACCAACAATCACTCCCATTACAGCCATGAGTATCGGTTCAATCATTTGTGACAATGAGTCCGCAAGCGAGTTAGCTTTGTCACGATGCAGATGTGCGAGTTTCAGCAATAACTCATCCAGCGCTCCTGATTCTTCACCGATTTTTATCAGCTGATGACATAAGGTCGGGAACAGTGGCGACTGGACAAAAGCTTTATGCAGCGGCGTTCCTTGCATGATGTGCTCGCGTATGTGGTTCAGTGCAGCCTGAAAATGCAGATTAGACATTGATGCAGATGCTGCTGTGAGCCCGGCAATTAACGTCATTCCAGCCTGCTGTGTCATTGCCAGCGTTTGAAATATCTGGCTGAGGCAACTGTCTGTCACCAGGCGTGATGTCAGAGGTAGCCTGAGCAGTAACATCTGCTCGCGTAGTTTCCAATGCTTAAGCGGGTGCAATTTCTGCCAGTAGCCGAAACACAAAAGCGACAAAATACCCGCCAGCCAGGGGCCGCTGTTAAGGATGGCATCAGAAGCAACGACCAGCATGCGTGTAAACCAGGGGAGTTCGGCATCAAAAGAAGCATAAATTTTGGCAAACTCAGGCAACACTAAAGTCAGCATGAGCAACGTGACCACTATCGCGATCAGGCCGACAATCAGAGGATACCGCAGTGCTTTTTTCACTTTGCTTCTTAGTTCAGCCTGTTGTTCCTGTTGAGCGGCCAGTTGCAGACAGCATTTGTCCAGTTGTCCCGTGAGTTCACCAATAGAAATTATTTGCCTGTAAATATCTGGAAAAACATCCGGATAATAATTCAATGTGACCGATAACGGTTTCCCTTCGCGAACGCCTTTCGCGATATTTAACAATACACAATGCCACGCGGGTTTCGGGTGTTCATTGGCCAGTAAGGTCAGGCCATTCACCAGTGGTAACCCGGCTTGTAGCAGCGTTGCAAGTTGCCTGATGAACGCAACACGTTCCTGATTTTTCCAGAAACGCTTTCCCAGTCGTTGTTTCATAGTGATTTTAAGGGGTTGCAAACCGGCCGCAAAAAGCTGCGGATAAATTCTGGCCTTATCCAGCTCAATACAGTGATCTTGCTGAATACTTCCCTGTGTGTCGATAGCCTGCCAGCGATAGAGTCGCCAGGAATGAGGTGTGTCACCCTCAGTTTTCATGCCCCTTCCCCCTCACCGGTAACACGATATAGTTCTTCAAGTGAGGTGATCCCCTGTTCGACCAGCAACATACCGGCCTCATGCAATGTCTTTTGCCCTTGTTCCCGGGCAATTTTACTCAGCTCATGCACATTGGCCTCTGCCACCAGTGCCTGCTGTAGCATGGGGGTTATGTTCAGCGTTTCATAAATACCGGTACGCCCGTAATAGCCTGAAAAGCATTGATGGCATCCTGCAGGCAGCCATAAAGGTATGTGGCCGCTTATGCCATCAGCACTTTTTTCAACCAGCGACATGTGCGGTTTGCGGCAATGCGGGCACAATTTTCGTACCAGCCGCTGGGCAATCACAAGACGCAAACTGGCGGCAATATGGAAACCTTCAATCCCCATCTGTCGGAGGCGGGTCAGTGTTTCGCAGGTAGAATTAGTGTGGAGGGTTGAGAGGACCAGATGCCCGGTTTGCGCCGCCTTTACGGCGATTTCGGCTGTTTCTTTGTCTCTGATTTCGCCAACCATAATAACATCAGGATCCTGACGTAATAAGGCACGCAGGACGCTGGCAAAACTAAGATCTGTTTTGCTGTTAATCTGCGTCTGATTGATGCCACTGACCGGGATCTCAATCGGATCTTCCACGCTGCAGATATTGCGGGAGATGGCATTCAGGTGACGAAGGCCGCTGTAAAGCGTTACCGTTTTTCCACTGCCTGTCGGGCCGGTGACCAGAATTAAACCTTGTGGATGCTTCAGTGCGGTTTTGAAAAAGTCCAGGTCTCGTGGCGTAAAACCCAGTTGCGACATTGAGAGATCCTGCTGAGTCATGTGCAGAATGCGCAGCACGATTTTCTCTCCGTGCAGGGTCGGCAGGGAAGATACTCTCATGGAGTATCTCTGCTTTTGCAGCATGACTGAGAGCTGGCCATCTTGTGGCAGCCGTCGTTCAGCCACATTCAGCTGCCCCATAATCTTCAGTCGCGCACATACCCCGGCTGCCATCGAAAATTCAGGGCCGGGCACTTCCTGCAATACTCCGTCAATTCGCATACGAACCCGGAAACTGTGCTCGTAGGGCTCAAAATGTATATCAGACGCCCTGCGGGTGATTGCCAGTCTGAGTATCTGATTGAGGATGTTAATGACTGGCGCATCACTCTGATTATTCAGCTCATTGCTTTCATCCGTTTCTGCGGGCGATAACGGTTTTTCTGCAGCGATATTTTCCTTTATTTCTGAACTACCTTGCTCCATAGCTTGTTCCAGCCGCGTTTGTGGCCAGCGTTCAAGCTGCACTTTTAAGCCGGTGGCAAAGCGCAGTACCTGACTTAACGCCTCAGAATCTGCCTCTGTTTCATGGCATGCAACATGAAGCATCTGGTGGTCGCGATGCAACACAACGGCTTTGTAGCGCTGACACAATGCTTCAAGTGACGCTTCACTTTGCAGGCGGTTGTTAATGGATGGAGACTCTGGGCGCAGGGGGGTATCGCTCATTATGGCGCTCCTGTGGTGTCAAAGCGGAAAATGCTTTCGCAAGCTTCAACCATCGAGGTATTACCGGCATTGTTGCAGATTCTGCTCCATGTAATACCTCCCGCCTGGTTATCCGGAACCGGCGTCATCACAACACTGAGGCCATCCAGTGCCTGCTGACCGGTCAGTGAAATTACACCGGAATTAACCTGGATCTGGCTGACATAGCGACTGGTGGTCGTTGCCGGAATGCCCTGACTACCGGCGTTGCAATTTGTCAGCGCCCCCGTATCTATGACGCACAGTTCGACACCGGTTTTGTAGGGCACCATGGTTTGCAGCATGTCTGTCATGGCTGCTTTCTGGATATAGCTCTGGTACGCGGGTATGCCGATGGCACTGAGGATCGCAATAATCGCGATCACCACCATCAGTTCAATGAGGGTAAATCCTTGTTGCCGGTTCATGACGTTCTCCGTTTCGTAAGGCTGCGTTGTCGTTTCTCAGGCAGCAAATTAAACGGAGAAAAAACCTGACTCCAGTGCCATTTCTGGCTTTTCCACGATATCTTCCAGGATAAATATGTCCGCCAGCAAGGCAGTCAAAATTTTTGCGCGAGGACTCGCAACAACAAAGATGAAATGAAAAAAGTGATGGTGGTCAGAAGGAGAGAATGTGAGGGTAGTACGGCAAGATGAAATAGAGCGAAAGACGTCGTGTTGCCCCTGAAAAGGAATCCGGGGGCAACAGCGAAATGATTAGCTGAAGCGCATGGAAAGATCCATGGCTCTGACATGCTTGGTCAGCGCACCGACAGAAATGTAATCCACGCCGGTTTCCGCGAATTCGCGTAGCGTTGTTGCCGTCACGTTACCGGACACTTCAAGCAGCGCACGGCCTGCGGTCAGAATAACGCCTTCGCGCATCATCGGCACGGTGAAATTATCCAACATAATAATATCAGCACCTGCATCCAACGCCTGCTGAAGTTCATCGATGGATTCGACTTCTACTTCAACGGGCACCTCCGCGTGGATCCATAAGGCACGCTCTACGGCCGCTTTGATGGAGCCGCAGGCAATGATGTGGTTTTCCTTAATCAGAAACGCATCAGCCAGACCAAGGCGGTGATTGCTTCCGCCGCCACATAACACGGCATATTTCAGCGCTGTACGCAGGCCGGGTAAGGTTTTGCGGGTATCGAGCAACTGAGTTTTGGTGCCCTCAAGGATTTTCACATAGTGATTCACCTCAGTTGCCACGCCGGACAAGGTCTGCACAAAATTCAGTGCGGTACGTTCACCGGTCAGCAGCATGCGCGCGGAACCTGAGAGTTCACATAAAGTCTGGTTTTCAGATACGTTATCGCCGTCTTTAACATGCCATCTGACGGTGATTTTATCGCCAGCCAGTTGGGTAAAGACTTCGTCCAACCAGCCCTGACCGCAGAAAATGCCAGCTTCGCGGGTAATAATGGTGGCGTTAGCCTGTTTATCTTGCGGCAACAGCTGAGCTGTTAAGTCATTGTTGGCATTGACTTCGCCCCCCAGATCTTCACCGAGAGCCTGAGTAACAAGAGAAGGAATATCATTCTGGATACGTTCGAGTAACTGTGCGCGGCGACTTTCAGGGCTGTAGCTGCGGGTAGACATACAAATACTCCGAAATGGCGGATAAGAAGGAGAAAAAAACATGCTACCCTGTTGCTGTGATAAGTACCACCCGAGCACATCATTGAGGTCTTTGATGCACTTAAAACAAGGCTGGATTACTGAAGCCCGGCAGGTCGTTTCTCCCCATTTTGATCTCCGTCCTGAAGATGAAATACCCTCATTGCTGGTGATCCATAACATCAGTTTGCCGCCTGGAAAATTTGGCGGTCCTTATATTGATCAATTGTTTACCGGCACGCTGAATCCACTGGATGATCCTTATTTTGAAGGGATCAGCCATTTACGCGTTGCTGCGCATTGTTTAATTCGTCGTGATGGCGAGATTGTGCAATATGTCCCGTTTGATAAACGTGCCTGGCATGCCGGTATATCCAGCTGGCGGGGGCGTGAGCGCTGTAATGACTTTTCGATTGGTATTGAGCTGGAAGGGACTGATTTTCAACCCTTTACTGATGCACAATATCGCAGTCTGGCTTCTGTTACTGAGTTGTTAATTAAGCATTATCCTATCAGTCCCGATGCCATTACCGGACACAGTGATATTGCTCCCGGGCGTAAGACCGATCCCGGCCCTGAATTCGACTGGGCATTTTATCGCAAGCTGCTAGCGTTGCCGGTAGGGCAGAATGATCTTTCTGACCGGTAATTAACCGGGCTTCGGTATCTGTTTTACATGGGTAATGTATTAAGAGAGAGTGACAATCGATGACGTTATTTACTTTGCTTCTGGTGCTGGCTTGGGAACGCTTATTCAAACTGGGTGAACACTGGCAGTTGGATCATCGGTTTGAGGTGATTTTTCGCCGCGGCCGGCAGGCTTCTCTGGCTAAAACCCTGGCCATCATGATTATCTGGATGGTGATAATCGGGGGAGTATTGCGTGCTGTGCAGGGGCTCTTCTTCGGTGTGCCAACGCTGATCTTATGGGTGATTTTATGCCTGCTGTGCATTGGCGCTGGCATCAAGCGCAAGCATTACCGTGCCTACCTTAAGTCAGCCCGTCAGGGTGATGTCGATGCCTGTAAGGAAATGGCAGAAGAGCTGGCCTTGATCCATGGGCTGCCAACAGATTGCAGTGAAGAAGCCCGTCTGAGAGAGCTGCAAAATGCACTTCTCTGGATCAACTACCGCTACTATCTCGGGCCGTTGTTCTGGTTCGTGGTCTGCGGGCCTTACGGACCGATAGCGTTGGGCGGTTATGCCGTATTGCGGGGTTATCAGACCTGGCTGGCGCGTCACATGCCACCACTGAAACGTTCCCAGTCCGGGGTGGATGCACTGCTGCATATTCTCGACTGGATCCCGGTTCGTCTGGCTGGCGTTGCTTATGCATTGCTTGGTCACGGGGAAAAAGCCTTACCGGCCTGGTTTGCTTCGTTAGGCGATATTCACTCCTCACAATATCAGGTCTTAACACGGCTGGCGCAGTTCTCTCTTGCGCGTGACCCGCATACTGATCCGGTACAGACGCCTCGTGCGGCCGTGAGTCTCGCACGTAAAGTGACGATGATCATTCTGGTGGTTGTGGCACTGCTGACGATTTATGGCACCCTGATTTAGCGCATTTTGCCATCCACTATTTTGTGACGCTTAGCGCATTAAAAAAGCCCGGTACATTTTCATGGTCCGGGCTTTTTGCTTTTTGTCAGTGCTGTTTTTGTAACGTCAGCGGACGGTTATCGGCGGCGGGTTCTCCGAAATCGGGCATGCCATTCTCGTCCCAGCGGAAGGTTTTAATGCGCGTATGTCGGTTCGGGTCGTACAGCGGATCACCCTCAATTTCGGTGTAATTGCGGGCGTGATACACCAGCACATCTTCGCCCCGTTCATTACGGGTGAAGCTGTTATGACCAGGGCCGAACTGCCGGTTCTGCGCCTGAGTACTGAATACCGGACGCTGGGATTTATGCCAGCTCGCCGGATCCATCAGGTTGCTGTTGATATCTGCGGTAAGAAGGCCGATACAGTAATTTTCGTCGGTAGCGCTGGCGGAATAGGTGATGAAAATTTTATCACCATGTTTGATCACGGCCGGCCCTTCGTTAACCCAAAAACCGATAGTTTCCCAGTCCAGTTCAGGCTTACTGAGCATGACGGGCGGTGATTTCAGCGTCCACGGGTTTTCCATTTCAGCCAGATATAAATTGGAGTTTCCGCGAATTGTTGGGTCTTTTTGAGCCCACAGATAATAGCTTTTGCCCTGATGCTCAAAATGAGTGGCATCGAGCGAAAAACTGTCAATCGGGGTCTGGATCTGACCTTTCTCCTGCCAGGTTCCGCTGAGCGGATCAGCATCCTCACAAACCAGCGCATACATTCTGTGCTGGAATAAGCCATCGACAATTTCTTGTGACGGGGCGGCCGCATAGTAAATGACCCATTGTCCGTCGATGAAATGCAACTCCGGTGCCCAGATCAGCGCACTCATCGGGCCGGTATCTGGCTTGTGCCAGACGAGGGTAGCCGGAGCTTGAGCAAGCCCTGTCAGCGTTGACGAGCGGCGGATCTCCAGCCGGTCATATTCAGGTACTGATGCGATAAAGTAATAGTTTCCGTCGCTGTGCAGCCAGATATGCGGATCGGCACGTTGCTCAATCAGCGGGTTGGGGTAATTACTCATGTTTCAGCTCCTTGCTGGTCAGGGGGACGCTGATTATTTCTGCGTCTTGTGTATTTTTCGCGTCATGATATTCATTCAGTTCGCGGTAATTACGGCGGCGAATCTCCAGATCTGCCTGAATGGTACGCATGGTTTCGCGGTCAACTTTCAGCAGACGTACAACACCGGCGGTAATGAAATAACCCACGCCCGGAATGACAGTGAATAACAACATAATGCCGTTAATGGCATGGTCGCTTTGCTGTGTTGCGCCGGCATTGTAGCCGTACGCAGAGAGCAGGAAGCCGACCATCGCGCCTGCTACCGCCAGTCCGCATTTCAGGAAGAACAGATTACCGGAGAAGCTGATGCCGGTGACGCGCTTGCCAGTTTTCCATTCGCCGTAATCGTCAACGTCAGCCATCAGCGACCAGTGTAGCGGGGAAGGGAGTTGGTGCATGATGTTGAGGATAAAGTACGCCACCAGAATAAGTGTCGTGGCGTGCGGGTCGAGGAAATAGAATCCGCAGGAGAAAATGGTCAGGATGATGTTGGCCCAGAAGAACACTTTCAGTTTGCAGTATTTATCTGTCAGTGGTTTTGCCAGCGCGCTGCCGATCATCATGCCCACTACGCCGAGGCTGATAAACATACTGGCAAATGAAGTGGATTTTTCCATCACCCAGGTAACGTAATACATGGTGGCGGCCATACGGATGAAGCCCGGACACACGTTGCAGAACGTCAGCAGCAGGATGCGTACCCACTGGTCGTTTTTCCACACATCTTTCAGGTCAGATTTTAAGGCATGTTTTGACGGTACTGCGGGCTGGATCCGTTCTTTTACCGAGCTGAAGCAGAACAGGAACATGAACAGCGCGATGATCGCCATCACGCCCATCGACATCTGGTAGCCCTTGGCTTTGTCTGCGCCACCGAAAAAATCGGCCATCGGCAGCAAGGTGGAAGAGAGGATCAGTGTCGCGATCCCTACCATAAAGAAGCGGTAAGACTGACAGGCAACACGCTCATGCGGGTCGGCAGTAATGACGCCACCGAGCGAGCAATAAGGAATGTTGATGGCCGTGTAAGTCAGTGACATCAGGAAGTAAGTGACAAAGGCATAGATAACTTTGCTGTTGTAACTCCATTCCGGTGTGGTGAACATCAGCACGCTGAACAGTACATACGGCACTGAAACCCACAACAAATACGGGCGGAAACGTCCCCAGCGGGTGGTGGTACGGTCGGCGATCGCCCCCATTATCGGGTCGGTTACCGCGTCGATAACACGCACCGACAACAGCAATATCCCCACCAGCGCGGGGGCTAAACCGAAAACATCGGTGTAAAAATAATTAAGAAACAGCATGATGGCGCCGCCAATCATATTGCAGCCCGCATCCCCCATTCCGTACGCTACTTTCTCTTTAAACGACAGTGCGCCTTCCTTCATGGATGTTCACTCCGGCTATTGGATAAAAGGATTTTGTTAAAAAACTGTTTGATAGCCCAGAGTATTGGTCGGAGTGAGACAGAGTGGTCAGGAGGTAAGAGTCATGAAGATGGACATTTTAGTCATACGGGAGGAAATGTGAGCCAGATAACAAATACCCATCATACTTCGAGCTGCAGGTGCGTTGGCTACCATCTTTCACCCGAATCACTTACCAGAGTAAGCTCATCGGGTTCTCTTGCCTGCCGCCTTCCTGCAACTCGAATTATTTTGGGTATCTCTTAACTATTTAACTTAAGCGTTAACGGATTTCCCGCTTTGCTGATTTTTGATCCAGTAACCGATGCCCAGCACCACCAGCCACACAGGGATCAGCCACACGGAGATCGCCATGCCTGGCGTGATAGCCATGATCACCAGAATTGCTGCCATAAACAGCAGGCAGATATAGTTACCCAGCGGATACAGCAGCGCTTTGAACTTAGGTTCCACGCCTTCACGACGTTTCGCCTGACGGAATTTCATGTGCGCAAGGCTGATCATTGCCCAGTTGATCACCAGTGCAGACACCACCAGGGCCATCAGCAAGCCAAACGCCTCACCCGGCATCAGATAGTTGATCAGAACACACAGCGCTGTGGTGGCAGCAGAAACGAGGATGGAAGCCACCGGAACGCCGCGTTTATCGACATTGAGCAATGCCTTAGGCGCGTTGCCTTGCTGAGCCAGGCCAAACAGCATGCGGCTGTTACAGTAAACACAGCTGTTATAAACCGACAGCGCGGCTGTCAGGATCACCACGTTCAGGGCGTTGGCCACCAGTGCATCCCCCAGGTCATGGAAGATCAGCACAAACGGGCTGGTATCCGGTCCGACACGGGTCCATGGCATCAGCGAAAGCAGTACAGCCAGTGAGCCTACATAGAAAATCAGGATGCGGTAGATAACCTGATTGGTCGCTTTAGGGATGCTGACTTCCGGATTATCCGCTTCAGCAGCAGTAATCCCGACCAGTTCCAGGCCACCAAAGGAAAACATGATGATCGCCATCATCATCACAAGCCCGGTCATGCCGTGAGGCAGGAAACCGCCTTGCTCCCAAAGGTTACGTACTGTTGCCTGCGGGCCTGCCGTATCGCTGAACAGCAACCAGCCACCGAACAGAATCATCGCCACCACGGCAACCACTTTAATGATCGCAAACCAGAACTCCATCTCACCAAACACTTTAACGTTAGTAAGATTGATGGCGTTGATCAGCACGAAGAATACTGCGGCAGAAACCCATGTCGGGATTTCCGGCCACCAGAATTGAATATATTTACCGACGGCAGTGAGTTCGGCCATCGCAACCAGAACATACAGAACCCAGTAGTTCCAGCCGGAAGCAAACCCGGCAAATCCGCCCCAGTATTTGTAAGCAAAGTGGCTGAATGAGCCTGCAACCGGCTCCTCAACAACCATTTCCCCTAACTGACGCATAATTAAGAATGCGATAAAACCCGCAATGGCGTAGCCAAGAATAATCCCCGGCCCCGCGGACTGAATGACGGAAGCGCTGCCCAGAAACAGCCCTGTACCGACGGCCCCGCCTAATGCAATCAACTGAATATGACGGTTTTTGAGGCCGCGCTTCAGCTCATCGCCTTGTTGTTGATCAACCATTTACCTGTCCTCTGTCATAGGGGCAAAACCCATAACATTCTGTGTGTTAGAGAGAATGTAAGGCGATAATTACACTTTTTGTATCTAATTATTTACGGCTGGATTGAGCCTAAAAATCAGGATCATCTACCGTTCGGGCAAGAATAATGTTATGCGGAAAAGTTTGCACGGGGTTTATGCGCCATCCGCATAACAAATAATCAAATTGACCGGAAATTTGTTCTGGATCTCTAAAATGAGATCTCACGCAGCGTAAAAACGATAAATGATAAAAATTTGTTAAAATGTGCGGGGTCGACGCATTTACTGGGTAGCCATATGGACACAAGGTGAATACTTTGTTACTTTACGGCCACGTTTTTTAAATTGGTATTACCAATTGACTCCGGCAACTTACAGAGTCGCTACTCGCAGAGAACCGCACATATATGGCTTACAGCAAAATCCGACAGCCTAAGTTATCCGATGTGATCGAGCAGCAACTTGAGTTTCTGATCCTCGAAGGCACCTTGAGGCCTGGGGAAAAGCTTCCGCCAGAGCGCGAACTGGCCAAACAGTTTGATGTATCGCGACCTTCTCTCAGAGAGGCAATCCAAAGCCTGGAAGGGAAGGGGCTACTCCTGCGCCGTCAGGGTGGTGGCACTTTCGTACAAAGTAACCTGTGGCAAAGCGTGAGTGATCCGCTGGCCGAGTTACTGGCCGACCATCCTGAATCACAATTCGATCTCCTTGAAACACGACATGCCCTTGAAGGGATCGCTGCGTATTACGCGGCGCTTCGTGGCACAGAGGAAGATCTGCAGCGCATTCGCGATTGTCATGTGGTTATTCAGACCGCACAAGACAGCGGAGATTTGGATGCAGAAGCCGATGCGGTTATGCAGTATCAGGTCGCTGTAACAGAAGCAGCCCATAATGTGGTGCTGCTGCACCTGGTCCGCTGTATGGGGCCAATGCTCGAGAAGAATGTTCGACAGAACTTTGAATTGCTTTACTCACGCCGGGAAATGCTGGCGACAGTAAGCAACCACCGCGCCAGTATTTTCGAGGCGATTGTTGCACGGGAACCAGAAATAGCGCGTGCCGCATCTCACCGTCACCTGGCGTTCATTGAAGAAGTTTTGCTGGATCTCAGCAGGGAACACACCCGGCGGGATCGGTCTTTACGACGACTCCAGCAACGAAAAGATGAAAGTTAACCATCAGGGTTAATTTTTAGAGCCCTCATTTGAGGGCTCACGGCAACTACATGACGGGCCTGTCTTCGTGCGCTCTCTTAGCGGCGAAGCGCGTTTTTGAAAGAGTGCAGGAAGACAGGCTCCAGATAAACCAACGTATTAGAGACAGATAAGGAAAAGCACCATGTCAGAACGTGTAAATAATGACGTGGATCCGATCGAAACTCGCGACTGGCTACAAGCGATCGAATCGGTCATCCGTGAAGAAGGTGTTGAGCGTGCACAGTTCCTGATCGATCAGGTTCTCAGTGAAGCGCGCAAGGGCGGCGTAAGCGTCGCTGCTGGCGCAGCCAGCCGTAACTACGTCAATACCATCGCTGTTGAAGACGAACCTGAATACCCGGGTAACCTGGAGCTGGAACGTAACATTCGTACCGCTATCCGCTGGAACGCCATCATGACCGTTCTGCGTGCGTCCAAGAAAGACCTGGAACTCGGCGGCCACATGGCGTCCTTCCAGTCTTCTGCGACCGTGTACGAAGTGTGCTTCAACCACTTCTTCCGTGCGCGCAACGAAAAAGACGGCGGCGATCTGGTGTACTTCCAGGGCCACATCTCCCCGGGCGTATACGCACGTGCTTTCCTTGAAGGCCGCCTGACTGAAGACCAGATGAACAATTTCCGTCAGGAAGTTCACGGTAAAGGTCTGTCTTCTTATCCGCACCCTAAACTGATGCCTGAATTCTGGCAGTTCCCGACGGTATCGATGGGGTTGGGCCCGATTGGTGCCATCTACCAGGCTAAATTCCTGAAATATCTGGAACACCGTGGCCTGAAAGATACCTCCGCACAGCGCGTTTACGCATTCCTGGGCGACGGTGAAATGGACGAACCAGAATCCAAAGGTGCGATCACCATCGCGACCCGTGAGAAACTGGATAACCTGTGCTTCATCATCAACTGTAACTTACAGCGTCTTGATGGCCCGGTAACCGGCAACGGTAAAATCATCAACGAACTTGACGGCATCTTCTCAGGCGCTGGCTGGAACGTGATTAAAGTGATCTGGGGCAACCGTTGGGATGAACTGCTGCGTAAAGACACCAGCGGTAAACTGATCCAGCTGATGAACGAAACCGTTGATGGCGACTATCAGACCTTCAAGTCCCGCGACGGTAAATACGTACGTGACCATTTCTTCGGTAAATACCCTGAAACTGCGGCGCTGGTCAAAGACATGACCGACGACGAAATCTGGGCACTGAACCGTGGTGGTCATGATCCGAAGAAAGTTTTCGCTGCACTGAACAAAGCACAGAATACCAAAGGCCAGCCGACCGTTATCCTTGCGCATACCATTAAAGGTTATGGCATGGGCGACGCTGCCGAAGGTAAAAACATTGCTCACCAGGTGAAGAAAATGAACATGGATGGCGTGCGCTATATCCGTGATCGTTTCAGTGTGCCAGTCACCGATGAAAATCTGGAAAAACTGCCGTACATCACGCTGGAAAAAGACTCTGCAGAATACAAATACCTGCATGAGCGTCGTGCTGCGCTGAAAGGCTACCTGCCGACTCGTCTGCCAAACTTCACGCAGAAGCTGGAAATGCCGAAACTGGAAGACTTCTCACCACTGCTGGAAGAGCAGAAGAAAGAGATCTCTACCACTATCGCCTTCGTCCGTGCCCTGAACGTGATGCTGAAAAACGACTCCATTAAAGACCGTCTGGTCCCGATCATCGCCGATGAAGCGCGTACTTTCGGTATGGAAGGTCTGTTCCGTCAGATTGGTATTTACAGCCCGAACGGTCAGCAATACACCCCGCAGGACCGTGAGCAGGTTGCTTACTATAAAGAGGACGAGAAAGGTCAGATCCTGCAGGAAGGTATCAACGAACTGGGTGCCGCATCTTCATGGCTGGCCGCAGCGACGTCTTACAGCACCAACGATCTGCCAATGATCCCGTTCTACATCTACTACTCTATGTTTGGTTTCCAGCGTATCGGCGACCTGTGCTGGGCAGCGGGTGACCAACAGGCGCGTGGCTTCCTGATCGGCGGTACTTCGGGTCGTACTACCCTCAACGGTGAAGGTCTGCAGCATGAAGATGGCCACAGCCACATTCAGTCTCTGACTATCCCTAACTGTATTTCTTACGACCCGTCTTACGCTTACGAAGTGGCTGTCATCATGCATGATGGTCTGGTACGTATGTACGGTGAAGCGCAGGAAAACATTTATTATTACATCACCACGCTGAACGAAAACTACCACATGCCAGCCATGCCGGAAGGCGCGGAAGAAGGCATCCGTAAGGGTATCTACAAGTTAGATACGCTGGAAGGTAGCAAAGGTAAAGTGCAGTTGCTGGGCTCAGGTTCTATCCTGCGTCACGTACGTGAAGCCGCTGAGATCCTGTCCAAAGATTACGGCGTAGGTTCTGACGTTTACAGCGTGACCTCCTTCACTGAACTGGCCCGCGACGGTCAGGATTGTGAGCGCTGGAATATGCTGCATCCAACCGAAACACCACGCGTTCCGTACATCGCCCAGGTAATGAGCGATGCGCCAGCGGTAGCGTCAACTGACTACATGAAACTGTTTGCTGAACAGGTTCGTACATACGTTCCGGCCAGTGATTATCGCGTTCTGGGTACGGATGGCTTCGGTCGTTCAGACAGCCGCGAAAACCTGCGTCACCACTTCGAAGTGGATGCATCGTACGTTGTGGTTGCTGCGCTGGGTGAATTGGCTAAACGCGGCGAAATCGAAACGTCTGTAGTGGCTGAAGCCATTAAGAAATTCGATATCAATCCAGAAAAAGTTAACCCGCGTCTGGCATAAGAGGTAAAGACAGATGGCTATTGAAATTAACGTACCGGATATCGGTGCAGATGCAGTGGAAGTCACCGAAATCATGGTGAAGGTGGGCGATAAAGTTGAAGCTGAACAATCGCTGATCACCGTTGAGGGCGATAAAGCTTCTATGGAAGTGCCTTCTCCACAGGCTGGCGTGGTCAAAGAAATTAAAGTTGCGGTTGGCGATACCGTTGAAACCGGCAAACTGATCATGATCTTCGACGCCGCTGATGGTGCTGCTGATGCGGCACCTGCGAAACAGGAAGCCAAAGCAGAAGAGAAAGCGCCTGCCGCCGCACCTGCTTCCAGCGAAAGCAAAGAAGTGAACGTGCCTGATATCGGTGGCGATGAAGTAGAAGTCACTGAAATCATGGTGAAAGTGGGTGACACAGTCGAAGCGGAACAATCGCTGATCACCGTAGAAGGCGATAAAGCTTCTATGGAAGTCCCTGCACCGTTCGCGGGTAAAGTAAAAGAGATCAAAATCGCTGCGGGCGATAAAGTCAGCACCGGCTCTCTGATCATGGTCTTCGACGTGGCAGGCTCGGGTGCAGCCGCACCTGCCGCTGCTGCAGAAACCAAATCAGACGCGGCACCTGCGGCTCCGGCTCAGTCCGGCAGCAAAGAAGTGAATGTACCTGATATCGGTGGCGACGAAGTGGAAGTCACTGAAATCATGGTGAAAGTCGGCGACAAAATCAGTGCTGAACAGTCACTGATCACCGTTGAAGGCGACAAAGCCTCAATGGAAGTCCCGGCACCGTTCGCGGGCACGGTGAAAGAAATCAAAATCGCGGCGGGCGATAAAGTCAGCACCGGTTCTCTGATCATGGTCTTTGAAGTAGAAGGCGCTGCGCCTGCTGCTCCGGCGGCTAAGAAAGAAGAAGCGGCTGCCCCGGCGAAACAGGAACAAAAAGCCGCTGCACCTGCTGTTAAAGCAGAGAGCAAAGGCGAGTTCGCTGAGAACGATGCTTATGTTCACGCCACGCCGGTTATCCGCCGTCTGGCCCGTGAGTTCGGCGTTAACCTGGCGAAAGTCAAAGGGACCGGCCGTAAGGGCCGTATCCTGCGCGAAGACGTTCAGACTTACGTGAAAGACGCGGTCAAACGTGCTGAAGCCGCGCCGGCAGCAGCAACGGGTGGCGGTCTTCCTGGCATGTTGCCTTGGCCGAAAGTGGACTTCAGCAAATTCGGTGAAATTGAAGAAGTCGAACTGGGCCGTATCCAGAAAATCTCTGGTGCGAACCTGAGCCGTAACTGGGTGATGATCCCGCATGTTACGCATTTCGACAAAACCGATATCACTGAGCTGGAAGCGTTCCGTAAACAGCAGAACGATGAAGCCGCTAAACGCAAACTGGACGTGAAATTCACGCCGGTGGTCTTCATCATGAAAGCCGTTGCGGCTGCGCTTGAGCAGATGCCACGCTTCAACAGTTCTCTGTCCGAAGATGGTCAGAAACTGACGCTGAAAAAATACATCAACATCGGTGTGGCGGTCGATACGCCAAACGGTCTGGTTGTTCCGGTCTTCAAAGACGTGAACAAAAAAGGCATCGCCGAGTTGTCCCGTGAGCTGATGGCGATCTCCAAGAAAGCCCGTGACGGTAAGCTGACTGCCGGTGAAATGCAGGGCGGTTGCTTCACCATCTCCAGCCTCGGCGGTATCGGGACGACCCATTTCGCGCCAATCGTTAATGCGCCGGAAGTGGCTATCCTGGGTGTCTCCAAGTCTGCCATTGAGCCAGTCTGGAACGGTAAAGAGTTCACACCGCGTCTGATGATGCCAATGTCGCTCTCCTTCGACCACCGTGTGATTGACGGGGCCGATGGTGCGCGCTTCATTACCATCATCAACAACGTGTTGTCTGACATTCGCCGTCTGGTGA
>NZ_JAFMOT010000153.1:0-52383 GCF_019049695.1 Rahnella perminowiae | reverse complement strand
GTACGAAAGTGCGGGGCTTTTCGCTTTATTGCTATCAGGTGGTGATTACAATCACCTTTTACTGCGCTTCACTTCACAAAAGGCACCGCAACTCCAGGTAATATTCAAATTCATCTCCCCAATTCGCCGATTCGTTGCTTAACTCAATATTTCCTATCGATAAAAAATAGCCATAACCTCGTTTTTAACAGGAACTATTGGGGATATTAATACAATGGATACTCTGGGATCTCAGTCTGGGAATCACGATCAGCAGGATAAGAAGAAACGTATTTTCGCTATTGTGGGGGCTTCTTCGGGAAATCTGGTCGAATGGTTCGATTTTTATGTCTATTCCTTTTGTTCGCTCTACTTCGCTTCTTCATTTTTCCCGAGCGGAAACAGCACAACTCAGTTATTACAAACTGCAGGTGTGTTTGCCGCCGGATTCTTTATGCGTCCGATTGGTGGATGGTTATTTGGCTACGTTGCCGATAAACATGGGCGTAAAAACTCTATGATGATCTCAGTCTGTATGATGTGCTGTGGTTCGCTGGTGATTGCCTGTTTGCCAACTTACGCAACTATAGGCGGCTGGGCCCCGATATTATTGCTGGTCGCCCGCCTGTTCCAGGGGCTTTCCGTTGGTGGTGAATATGGAACCAGCGCCACTTATATGAGTGAAGTGGCGATTAAAGGCCGTCGCGGTTTTTATGCTTCATTCCAATATGTGACCCTTATCGGAGGGCAATTACTGGCACTTCTGGTACTGGTTATATTGCAGCAGATATTCTCAAATGATGAGCTGAAATCCTGGGCATGGCGCATCCCCTTTGCATTGGGCGCGATACTTGCTGTTGTGGCGCTGTTTCTGCGTCGTTCATTGAATGAAACATCAGATAAACAAACTCGTGAGCATAAAGATGCCGGTAAACTCTCGGGATTATGGAAGCATAAAAAAGCATTCCTCATGGTATTAGGATTTACTGCGGCAGGTTCCCTGACTTTCTATACCTTCACGACTTATATGCAAAAATACCTGGTGAATACGGCCGGTATGGAAACCAAAACAGCGAGCGCCTTAATGACTATCGCTCTTTTTGTCTTCATGTGCCTGCAACCTATTATTGGCGGGCTGTCAGATAAAATAGGTCGGCGCAGTTCTATGCTGATATTTAGCGGTCTGGCGACTGTTTTAACCCTACCGATTTTGTATATTCTACAAACCGTTACCAGTCCTTATATTGCCTTCGGGCTTATTGTTTTGGCACTGCTGATTGTCAGTTTTTACACATCCATCAGCGGATTATTAAAAGCAGAAATGTTTCCACCTGAAGTCAGGGCATTAGGTGTGGGATTATCTTATGCGGTTGCTAATGCTGTGTTTGGCGGTTCGGCAGAATATGTCGCGCTGACCTTTAAATCATGGAATATTGAAGAAGTGTTTTTCTGGTATGTCTGCGTAATGTGTTTCGTTGCATTTATTGTGTCGATGAAATTACATCGTAAGGGAAAGGAAATACAGCTTTAGTCCGCGCTGAGAGGGTGCACGGATGCACTTTAATAATGAGTCAGATGATAAGCGCTGTAGCCAGTGGCTGCGCCTGCAATATCCCAGCTAAAATCTTTCCAGCTCCAGCCGCTGCCACCCGCGCGGCTGTCATAAACTTCTTTGGTCGCGCCAAGTCCGACGGAAAATAGTAATCCAAATGAGCGGCTGCGTGCTTCATTCCATCCCTGATGATCACCGTATGCTGCCCCCGCTGCTGCTAATACAGCGGAACCTACAAAGTGCTCTGCCTTATCTTTGCCAGTCCAGGCGTCATTTGCGTAATGCGTACATCCGCTACATGCGGATATCAGAATAATGACGGGAAGCCTGAGGGCCCACGATAATTTTTGTATCATAAAGTGGATTTCCTGATATAAAAAAGCCCGATCAGAATGATCAGGCTTTTAGTATAGGCAATTACAGAATCCGGCTGATTAATCTGTCGATACGTATCCTGCGCAGACGGCGGATAAGTTTACGGACTTTCACCGGATAATTAGGAATACTTTCCAGTTCCATATAATGCGAAACAACCTGCGTGTGCTGGCGTATTTCTTCCAGCTCTTTGTGTCGCGCGGATGCCAGCTCCTTATGCGGATCATGGATCAGAATGGCATTTTCCAAATCCAGACGCCATGCGCGTGGATTCAGGTTATTGCCCGTGATCAACTGCCAGCGATCATCAACCCACATTCCCTTAAGATGGTAACTGTTATCGCCATCTTTCCACAGGCGAACAATCAGCTGCCCGCTGTCAACGAAACGTTGTAAGCGGCTCAGGAAGCGACGCAGGTTAATTTCATACAAATAGGGTAAGGCACCGATGATTTTGAATGGCTGATCCTGCGGGATATAAAAATCGTTGGCGGTTTTATCACCCACGATAATTTCCACCTGCTTACCCCGGCGCAGCAGATGAATGATATTTCTCGCCAGCATCGCAGGCATATTGAAATAAGGCGTACACAGCGTCAGCTTATGTTCCGCACTGGACATCAGATGATGGATGGTCCGGTTTAGTTCATTTTGTTTGCCCAGACCCACGATAGGCGTCACTGCCAGTTCATCATTTCCTGCACTGTCTTTGAAATGATAACCGCTGGCGCGCAGGTTCTGACGGAACTGACGCGTTTCGTTTTTGATCTCAATGCTTTTAGGACGATCTTCACGATCAAGACGCTGTACGGCAGCCGCAGTCAGGATCGATTTCTTCATAAAGTCGATCATGGTATTGGCCAGCGGAGCGTTAGTCAGCAACTGGTAGCGATCGTAGCGGTATTTTTCATGGCGATGCAGGTAAACATCATTGAGGCTTGCACCGCTGTAGATCACCTGATCGTCAATAATAAAGCCCTTCAGATGCAAAACACCTAACGCTTCACGGGTATTAACCGGAACGCCATACACCGGCACGGAAAGCTCAGGATGCTCTTTTGCCATGCGACAATACCAGTCAGCATTAGTGTTTGAGGCTGCCGCGCCAATGCGGCCACGCTGAGCGCGGTGCCAGTCAACCAGCACACAAATCTCCAGGTCAGGACGTCGCTGCTTGGCGGCATACAACGCCGAAAGCACATCACGACCGCCGTCATCATTCTCTAAATAGAGCGCGACCAGATAAATCCGTTGGGTGGCGTTGGCAATCGCTTCGAGCAGCGTCTTACGGAAATCTGCAGGGCAGTAGAGCGTTTTTACAGCATCAACCGTTTGGGGGAGTTTGGGCAGTTGAGCAAGGTGTTGTTGATGTTTATTACGTTTCAATTTTGACAACATCACAGTGCGCTTCTTCTCTCTTTATGTAATGGCTTTAGCGGCACAAGCAGACAGTGGTGACCGCACAATCGGTCGATAATACCATTAGTCCTGTCTCATGTGCGCATCTTTTGCCTGTTCGCGGCGCAGGTTCACGGTTTTCTGCTGCGAAATCCGGGCCTTTTCCAGCGTCAGTGAGAGGTTCACAATGCCGTCCTGGATCTGAATATCAACGTCGAATCCGAGTTTCCTGGCCAGCGTGATCATGCCGCGGTTATTGGGCATCGTAATGCCTGTGAGGCGTTGCAGGCCGTGCTCTGCCGCGTAATGGATCATTTTATCAAGCAACCGTCTTCCGAGCCCGAGTCCTTTCAGATCCGACCGTACCAGCACCGAGAATTCGGCATCAATATTATCAGGATCAGACACCGCCCGGGTAACGCCAATAATTTCGTTTTCATTATCCACACTATGAATGGCGACGAATGCCATTTCACGGTCATAGTCAATCTGTGTCATGTTCGCTAAGTCTTCATGCGTGAACTCATTAATCTCACTGAAGTAGCGGTAGTACAGGTCTTCTTTAGTGACCTTCAGGATAAACGCTTTTAGCAGCGGCTCATCTTCCGGAAGGATGGGGCGGAACAGCGCCGGTGAACCATCTTTAAGTATAACGTGCTCTTCCAGTTCACGCGGATAAGGGCGAATCGCCAGTCGCGATCGGGTGTCTGCTCCCTGTACACAAAGCTGCATGGACACATCGAGCAGGCTGAGTTCACTGCCGGAAATCAGCAGAGGATGAATATCCAGCCTTTCGATCTCCGGGCAGTCGATGATCAGGTTCGACACGTTCACCAGTAACTGGCTCAGCGCCGGAATATCAAAAGGATGCAGGGCATTACGGCCACGAATTTTGCCACTTTTGAGTGCCTGAACCACCTGATAACGCGCCAGCGTCATGTTCAGCGGAGGGAGAGAAATCGCCGCCTGTCTTTCCGGTCGCCAGTCAGTACCGCCTTCTGCCAACATGATCAGCGGGCCGAATACCGGATCCTGTTCGACAACCACGCGCAGTTCCTGTGAGCCCGGCCGGTTGGCCATGGTTTGCACCAGCAGCCCCAGGATCTTTGCCTGCGGAAACGCCTGTCTGGCACGGTCAAAAATAGCATTGGCAGCCTGTGCAACTTCGCTGGCGGTACGCAGATACAACATTACGCCCTGTACTTCAGAATTATGCGGGATATCCGGGGAGCGCAATTTCAGCGCCACCGGATAACCCACCTGGCTGGCGATATTCACCGCTTCTGCGCTGTCGCTGGCAATCCATGTCGGCAGCACATTCATGCCGTATGCCTGCAAAATGGCGCGTACCTCATGCGTATCCAGCTGTGTCGTACCTTCCGCCAGCGTGCGGGCGATCACCTGATGCGCCTGACCGGTGTTCTGCCCAAGGTCGGCCGGAAGTGCCGGCGTTTCTTTGAGTTGCTTCTGGTTCCTGCGGTATTCCACCATATGCATAAACGCCGTCACTGTCCCTTCCGGGGTCCGGTAAGTCGGGATCCCTGCTTCTGTGAACAGCTTACGGGCTTCCTGCGAGGAAAACTCACCGCACCAGTTGGTCAGCAGTGTGATGTATTTACCCCGGGCATGCGTATGCACAGCGTCGATGACGTGGCTGGCGGTCACCGTGCCATGTGCGGCAGCGCTGGGTGCGTGGATCACCAGTATTGCATCGTAATCGGTGCTGCCGAGCAGAGCGGTCATCACCGCCTGATACAACTGCGGTGTGGCGTCATCGTGCAAATCCAGCGGATTCGAAACAGTGATATTCTCAGGCAAAATGGCACGCACTGTTCGACAGGTTTCCTCACTCAGTTGCGCCAGTTTACCATTGCGTGAAAGCAACTGATCCAACGCCATCGCAGCGGGCGCGGCACCGTTACTGACGATCAGCAACCGCTCGCCACGTAACGGCCGCATATGGCTCAGCGTTTCAACAGCGGAAAATAGCTCATGGGTATCCTGCACACGCAGTAAACCGGCGCGCTGAATCGCCGCGTCGTAAGCGGCATCAAGGCTTAGCGGGCTATTAAGTAATTGCTGCGCCTGTCCGCTGCGGCCACTTTTGATCACCAGAATCGGTTTATTACGTGAGGCGCTGCGTGAGGCGGAAAGAAAACGTCGTGCATCACTGATGTGTTCGAGATACAGCAGAATGGCGCTGGTTTTATTGTCACGGGCGAGGAAATCAAGCAGATCATCGACATCGATATCCAGGCTGTCGCCCAGCGATACGAAATAGGAAAAGCCCACGGCACGCTGTTGCGCCCAGTCCAGAATGGTATTGGCAACTGCCGCCGACTGCGAAATAAATGCCAGTTTGCCGGGAATAATGGGCACCGGCGAAAAACTGGCATTTAGCTTTTGCCACGGCGCGAGAATACCAAGGCTGTTGGGACCGAGCAGACGCATCGAAAAGCGCTGGGCGCAGGTTTTAAGTTCAGCGAATTGTTGTGGCTGTGAGGAAAGCACAATGACGGTTTTACAGCCACGTTCGCCGAGTTGTTCAAGTAACGTAAGATTGCGGTCTGCGTGTGTGCAAAGAATGGCGAGATCCGGTGACATCGGCAAGCTGGCGACGTCCTGCCAGGTCAGCACACCACACACCGCGCGATAAGCCGGAGTGACCGGTAAGACCGGGCCGTTGAATCCGCTGTCGAGCAGATTGCGCATCATCAGATATCCGGCCCGTCCCGCTTTATTGCTGGCGCCGATGACCGCAATAGATTCAGGTCGTAGTAGTGCTTCCAGTCCGCGCTGACTCATGAGTACTCCGAACAATTATCCTTAACTGATTCTAGAGGCTTTCTTCGTTCTTTGCTGTGAGCTGATGCACCGGATGATGGGGTTTTCCGGCCAGATACTGGGTGCGGAAATGGGTAAAGTGGCGCGAGAGGCCCGCTGAGGCATTGAGATCCCCGGCTTTTTCCAACAATGCGGCGGCGACTTCTACGGTGCAATGCAATTCCGGACGTGAGGCTTCACGCAGGATATAGCCAGAGCTGGCACTCACATCGAGAGAGAAAACGGGAAGATTATCCAGATAAGGACTTTTGCGGAACATCTTACGCGCTTCGTTCCAGGTACCGTCGAGCATAATGAACAAAGGCGGTTTGCTGCCTGCCGGAACGTCGGTAAACACCTGACGTGGCGGTGCGGCGAAAGAGGCCGGAAAAACCACATAAGCCTGCCGCTGCGGATCGGCAATGGCTTCCAGCAGAGCCGGATCAGTTTGCGTGCGTGACCACAAAAACGCCTGCGTATCGGGCAGTACATCCGCGATTAAGCGACCCGTATTGCTCGGTTTCATCGGCTCCGTGTCAAACATCACCAGACAAAAACGGCTGGCAGCCTGATGAATTTCGCGCGTAGCACAGATGCAGTTGCGTTTGGGCAACAGACAGTGCTGACAGCGTATCGCCCGTGAACCGCGTGCAAGAAAAGGGCGGGTGGAGCGGGCTAAACGCTGCTCACGCAGGCGAAGGACGGCGTTGTCTGACATAGGCATTCCGGTTTTTGAAAAACGGTTATTCTAATCCCCCGATGCTGGCAGGCAAGGGACATCTGTTATAAACAGAAAAAGGCCCGCACAGTGACGGGCCTTCAAGGGCTTTATAACCGCTTATGCGTTACAATGATTCATTAAGCCAGTTATTGAACGGCGCTTTAGGCATCGCCCCGCTCAACATATCGACCATTTTGCCTTCATTAAACACCATAATGGTCGGAATACTGCGGATGCGGAATCGCGCGCTCAGTTCAGGTTCTGCCTCGGTATTCACTTTGATGAAGCGGATTTTACCGGCGCGCTCCTGCGCCACATCTTCAAAAATCGGCGCAAAATTAACACAAGGGCCACACCATGGTGCCCAGAAATCGACGACAACCGGCAGATCATCCTGCAGGTATTTGTCCAGCGTGGCGGCAGTCGCGTGTATGACATCGCCTTCAAAAAGTGCATGGCCGCATCGGCCACATTTTGCGCCGTCGTCGATACGATCCTCAGGCAGGCGGTTGGTGGCCTGACAAGATGAACAAACCGTATTCATAAAATAGCCTCTACATTGCTTAACGTGAGAATGGTATCAACCACAACCCCGGTTTTATCCTTAAAAGCGGTAAACAACACGGCTGATATGTTACTTGTATGTTGTAAGTATGAGGTTGCTACGTCATGTAAACAACGTGGTTTATTCAATGATTACGATAGTTTTTAGCTTTTGGTCCAAAGCCTGTGGCTTAGCTCACAGACATCAGGTAATCTTCGCGCCCTGCGCGTAGGTGGAGAGAAAAATGAACGATTCATTCAGTGGCAAGAACGGCAAAGTCAAAGTGATGTACGTCCGTAGTGACGACGACGGCGATAACCGCAATAACGATAAACGTCCTTCCAACAATAAAGGACGTCCGGGCGATAAACCTCGCCAGGGTTCCCGTCCAGACGATGCCCGCCGCAATGAGCGTCGCAGCAGCGATTCCCGTGGTGATTCCCGCGGCCCGGCACCGCGCCGTGGTGGGGACGATCGCCCGCGTCGTCCGGCCCGTGACGACGATGGCCCGTACTCTTCGCCGTGGAAAACGGTCTCACGTCCACCGGCAGATGATGCCGTACCGGATCACGGCGGTATCAGCGGTAAAAGTTTTATCGATCCTGAGCAGCTGCGTCGTCAGCGTCAGGAAGAGACCCGCGTGTATGGCGAAAACGCCTGTCAGGCCCTGTTTGCCAGCCGTCCGGACGCGATTGTGCGGGCGTGGTTTGTGCAATCCGTCACTCCGCGTTTTCGTGAAGCGCTGCGCTGGATGGCCGCTAACCGCAAAGCCTATCATGTGGTTGAAGATGACGAACTGGCGAAAGCCTCCGGCACCGAACACCACGGCGGCGTATGTTTCCTGATTAAAAAACGTCAGGGTCTGGATGCGGAAACTTATCTGCAAACTGCGCCGGCAAAAGACTGTGTACTGGCGCTGGAAAACGTCGGCAACCCGCACAACCTCGGCGGTATCATGCGTTCTTGTGCGCATTTTGGTATCAACGGGATGATGGTTCAGGATCCGGCTCAACTGGAATCCGGTGCGGCAGTGCGTACGGCAGAAGGCGGCGCGGAACACGTTAAAGCCATTAACGCGGATAACTTCCTTGATGTTCTGGAAACCTTCCGTAAAGCGGGATACACCATCGTCACCACCTCCAGCCATAAAGGTACGGCGTTGGGCAAAGCACAATTACCGGCCAAAATGGTGCTGGTATTGGGTGAAGAAAGTGATGGTTTGTCTGACAGTGCATGGCAGCAGGGCGACCTGAGTGTCTCTATCGGTGGTACGGGTAAAGTGGAAAGCCTCAACGTTTCCGTCGCATCCGGTATTTTACTGGCAGAATGGTGGCGCCAGAACCAGGCGTAATAACCTGGTTTTAGCCATAAAAAAACGGACGCTTAAGGCGTCCGTTTTATTTTCTGATACTCAAGGTTTATCTGAATCAGTGCGCGCCACCCGCGCCCCCGCCACTGGTGAACGGCGGACGGGCGAACCAGATTAAAATCAGCAACACCAGGAATGCGCCACCGGATAACCAGAAAATCTCATTGGCAGAGATGATTAATCCCTGATTCGTGATCTCCCGTGCTATCCATCCTGAAGCTTGCTGTTGGCTCATGCCGAGGCCTTCGAGCTGCTGGTAGGTCTGCGTCGCTGTCGGATTAAACGGTGTGATATTTTCCGTTAACTGCGCGTGATGCAGCGATTCACGGTTCGACCACAAGGTGGTGGTGATTGAAGTACCAATCGACCCCGCCAGCGTACGGATAAAGTTTGACAGACTCGATGCCGCCGCCATACGTTCCGGCGGTAATCCCGACAGAATAATGGTGGTCAGCGGCATAAAGAAGCAACCCACCGCGAAGCCCTGAATAAACTGCGGCCAGGCGGAAGCGCCAAAATCCATCCCCGGTTCGAACGTATAGGCGCGCCAGAAGAAGCAATAGGCATACATGATAAAGCTGAAAGTCACCAGCTTTCGCATGTCCAGACGGTGCGCAAAACGCCCGATGATCGGCGACATCAGTACTGGCAAAATACCGACCGGCGCGGACGCCAGACCGGCCCAGGTGGCGGTATATCCGTAGACCTCCTGCAATAGCTGCGGCAGCAATACAATGGCGCCGAAGTAGAGCATATAAGCCAGACTGATACACAACACACCGATGGTGAAGTTTCGTGATTTAAACAGGGACAAATCAACGATCGGATGGTCATCGGTCAGCTCCCAGACGACAAGGAAGCACAGCGCGACCACGGCCACGACCGCCAGCACGATAATTTCCGTCGAGTTAAACCAGTCGAGTTCTTTACCCCGGTCGAGCATCACCTGTAAAGCCCCGATACCCAGCACCAGCAGTACTAACCCCACACTGTCGATCGGACGGATCTGCGTGGCGGTCTCGCGCCCCTTCAGCGTTCTGAGCGTCAGGAACACCACGGCCAGACCGATCGGCACGTTGATGAAGAAGATCCAGCCCCAGTGGTAGTTGTCACTGATATACCCGCCGAGGATCGGCCCGCAAATCGGGGCGACAATCACCGTCATCGACCAGAGCGCGAGTGCGGTACTTCGCTTGGCTGGCGGATAGTTATTCAGTAACAGACTTTGTGAAAGCGGGATCAGCGGACCTGCTACCACGCCCTGTACCACACGGAAGAAAATCAGCATTTCCAGGCTGTTGGACATCCCGCACAACCAGGAGGCGAGGGCAAACAGCACGGTGGACCACAGGAACAGTTTGACCTCACCGATGCGTTTTGCCAGCCAGCCGGTGATCGGGATCGAGATGGCATTTGCCACCCCGAACGAGGTGATAACCCAGGTACCCTGTGAGTTCGAGGCACCCAGATTCCCGGCAATGGTCGGGATCGCCACGTTGGCGATGGTAGAGTCCAGCACCTGCATAAAGGTGGCCATAGACAAAGCCACCGTCATCCAGGCCAGCGGGGCGCCTACCAGCGGTTTATTTGCCACAGAGGCCTCCGGATGTTTTAGCCTGCATTAGCATGAATAACGTCAGCAATGATGGCATTAACCGGTGTCAGATCCAGCGTCAGCGCTGAAGTCTGGTACAGCGGTTCACTACGCACTTTATTGGCCAGCACCAGGCCATCACGGTTCTGAGTATCAACCGTCACCAGCGTGGATAACCCGATACGCAGCGGGTGTTCAGCCACTTCCTGATCGTTGAGTTCGATACGTACCGGCAGACGCTGAACCACTTTGATCCAGTTGCCGGTGGCATTCTGCGCCGGTAACAGCGAGAACGCACCGCCGGTGCCCATGTCCATGCCGACCACTTTACCGTGATATTTCACGTCATCGCCGTACATATCGCTGACCACGGTGGCCACCTGACCAATACGCATGTTTGCCAGCTGGGTTTCTTTAAAGTTGGCATCGACCCAGATGTGATGCGCGGGCACCACAGCCATCAGGGACGTTGTCGGGCTGATCTGCTGGCCGATTTGAACAGCACGGCGCGAGACGAAACCGTCAACAGGGCTGCGCACTTTAGTACGTTGCAGGGCAAGCCATGCGTCACGGACCTGAGCGGCGGCCTGCAGAACTTGTGGCTGCTTATCGACCGGGGTATCCAGAATCATCGCCTGATTGGCGTTGTATTGCTGAACAGCGACATCGTATTGCGCTTTTGCGGTATCGACGGCATCACGTGCGTGTTGCAGTTCTTCACGGCCAATCGCATCGACATTTCCCAGCACAATACGGCGCTTAAGGTCTGTCTGCGCCTGTTGCAGTTGCGTCTGACGCAGCGCGATATTGGCCTGGTATTGCTTACCGTTGATGATCAGCTGATGCGTCTGCCGCACGCTGTTCGCCAGCGCCGTTTTAGCGCGTTCGAACGCCTGCTCAGCATCGGTAGGATCGATGGTCACCAGCACGTCACCTTTTTTTACAAAGTCGGTGCTGTCGAAATTGACATCGGTTACGCTGCCCGACACCTGCGCCATAATCTGCACCTGGTTACCGGCAACATAAGCATCGTCGGTAGACTGGAAATGACGTAATACCAGCAGCCAGTAAAACAGGTAGGCGATGGCAATAATAATGAAAATCCCGGTTAACAAGAGCATCGCGACTTTGCGCGTTTTCTTCTTATTTTTCGGAGCTTGCGGCGTTGCCTGAGTATCGGCATTTGCGCTCATGGTCTTCTCCACACTGAGTCTTTTATTATGATTTTGGATCCGCTGCCGGGGCCTGATAACCTCCCCCAAGCGCACGGACGAGACTGATTTTTGCCTGCATCAACTGACTGCTGGCGGTAAGTTGTGCCTGCTGTTGTTGCAGGAGTGCTGACTGGCTGGTTAACAGCTCATCCCGTCCGATGACGCCAGCGTTGTACCTTGCATCTGAAACGCGATACACCTCTTCCAGCGATTTAGCGGCAGAAGAAGCCTGCTGCAATTGTTCAACGCTGCTTTTCGAGACAGTAATGGCATCCGCAGTTTGCTGGATGGCGTTCAGGATGGTCTGGTTATACGACTCAACGGACTGGTCATATAACGCGGACTCTTCGCCCAGTTTGGAGCGCAACGCACCGGCGTGGAAAATCGGCAGCGAAATCGCCGGTGTGATATTCCAGGCTTTGCTGGCTGCTTCAAAAAGATTCGGGCTGGTGCCGCCGAAGTTGGTGGTCGTCAGACCCCCGAAGGCACTGATAGAAAGGCTTGGATAAAACTCTTTTTTCGCGGCACTGACGCTCTGGGAATAGGACTCCACCAGATCACGCTGTGCGGCGATGTCAGGGCGTTTGCCGAGTAAATCCAGGGTCAGTTCACCTTTGGGTGCCAGCGTGTCGGGTGATGGCAACGCAACGGCATGCAAACCGTCCATCGCGTCCGGACCACGTCCGGCCAGCGCAGAAAGCTGATGTCTCAGCTGTTCAGTTTGCGATTTCAGATTGATGATCTGCTGTTTGGCGCTGTCGGCCTGAGCCTGAGTTTGTTGCGGAATTTCAACGCCGTAGACGCCTGCCTGATATTGCGCTTTGCGCAAATCGGCAAGGTGCTGATTATTATCCACTTCGTGTTGCAGAATATCCTGCAAGGCAAGGTTTGCCTGCAACTGATAATAAGCTGACGCCACCGAACTGGTCAGCGTCAGGGCGGCTTCAGCCTGTTCTGCACGGGCAGAATCCACCTGTGCTTTCGCGGCATTCACCTGATTGCGGTATTTACCCCACCAGTCAAACTCATAGCTCAGATTCAGCCCGAGGCTGTTGCTGCTGTCGTAAATTGGCGCTTCGGGATAGCTGGTCAGAAACGGCGGGATCGTGTTTTTTGCGACACGTTCACGACGCGTTGAACCGTTCAAATCCAGATAAGGGCCATTGGCGGCATCGGCTTCGCCCATCACACTTTGCGCTTCGCGCACCCGTGCGGCTGCCTGACGTAATGATGGCGAGTTCTGCAACGTCGTGGTCATCAGATTATCGAGTTGCGGATCATTAAGACTGCGCCACCACTGGGGACCGATGGTCAGGGAACTGACTTTTGCCTGCTGCAGATGAAGCTGTTGCGTATCGAGCAGCGACGACTGAGGAGCAATATTATTACCGGAAGCGCAGCCGGCCAAAATAAAAACGGCAAACAGCGGCGTAAGCCTCCAGCGAGCTTGGAGTGACATGTGTAGTTTACCTGAACAGAAATCTAGAATTGTTGTAGTGCTGTCGCATCCATCTGATCAAGGCGAGTTAACAGTTTGCGCGTCAGGGTTTCTAACTGCTTCTGTTCATCTGCGTCTAATGTCGACCAGAGAAAATGCAGGCTCTTATGTTGAGGCGGCAGTAACTTTTGAATAAAGGCTTCACCGTCAGCTGTCAGGTGCAAATGCAGACACCGGCGGTCGTTATCGCTTTCACGGCGTTCGATCCATCCGCGCTTTTCCAGCTCATCCGCAATCCGGGTGGCGTTGGTGCGTGATGAACCCAGCGCAGAGCTAAGCTCCGAAGGCTGAATACTGTGACTTTCCTGTGCATCAAGGGTGAGCAACGCCATAAACAGCGTTTCATTAATGCCTTGCGCTTTCAGCATCTTATTACGGTTTTCAAGCAATTTACTTTGCATGTGCATACACAGGCGGGTCAGCAAAATTTCCTGATAGGGGAAATCTTTTTGCTTTTTAGCCCGGAAATTTAACATGTTTTCAATTGGCGTGAACGAACTGTCCATATGAGAAGCCTCATTAGTTACGAATGACATAGTAACGACGGTAATTAATAATATCAATGTTATGAATCACCTATTCTTTAACAATTAGTGTTATTCATAACTCCGGTGAATTATTCGATATTGACTGTAACAGGCGGACTTCGCCCGTTGATTATCCCCCTGATAAAAATGGTCTTCAGCCTGCCATCAGCATCAGCTTGAACACCAGACCGTACGCCACGGCGCCGGTCAGGGTGGCAATAACAATGCTTTTGGTACGCCAGAAAATCAGTGCCAGCAGAGCAAAACCGGCCAGTGACGGCAGCAGCTTTTGCTGATCGCGCAGAATTTCTGGGGTGCCTGAAACCACCAGCAGCGCACAAATTGATGCGATACCAATGCTGTCGAGTACGCGGGATAACGGGCCACTTTTCAGTGCTGACTTCTGCCGCGAATCCAGGCGCAGAGGCAGATACCGGAACAGGTAATTGACGGTGCCGACGAGCAGACAAACCAAAATGACATCAGTGCTCATCTGAGGTGATCTCCGTGGCAGAAGGGGGAACGGGGCGTTGCAGCAAGGCGGCGAGGCACCCCGCACCCAGGCCGCAGGCGATGGCGGCGGGAATCGACCAGAACAGCAACCCGCCCAGCGCACCGGTCAGTGAGGCGACAAACACTCCACTCTGCTGGCGCTTAAAGGCCGCGAGCAGGAAACTCAGGAACAGCGCCGGTAACATAAATCCGAGTGCGGCTTCGATGGCGGGGAAATCTTCCAGCGGACCATTACCAAACAGCGCACCCACTGCGGTGCCAAAAACCCATGAAAGCCATGATGACAGCGCAATGCCGCACATCCAGTTTTCGCTCCAGCTACGTTTATTGCGGATCAGTTTGGCCGTTGCGGCAGCAAAGACTTCGTCCGTCAGGCCGAATGCCCAAAGCGCGGTTTTTTTGCCAGAGAGTTTTCCCACAATACGATTGCGCAGTGAAGGACCATACAGCACATGCCGCACATCCATCGCCATCACTGTCAGGGCGGAAACCCATAACGACATGCCTGCACTGAGCAACGCGGTGATCACAAACTGGCTGGCGCCAGCGTAGATAAGAATGGAAAACAGCAGACTTTCAGAAGGGGTGAAACCCAGTTTGACGGCGCTGAGACCGAATGCAAAAGCGATGGGCAGATAACCCATCACGATAGGGAGGCTATCGGTAATACCTTGTGCGAAAGTGGAAACACGAACGGGGTCGGGTGCTTCGAGATCTGGATTGGTTTGCATGGGTGTTTAAAACATTGTGAAACCGGATGGTTGCCGGCAAATAATTCATGGCGTAAACATTACCAGACTGTAAGTATTGATGACACCCTTTGGTTCAAATAAATTTCTTTAATGACTATTCGCAAGCTAATCAGGAGGAGTGATGGTTCCCTCCTGATGTAGTTTCGTACGTTATCAGGCCAGGGTGTATTGATGTCCTTTCCACCAGACCAGTAAATTCAGCACACACATGACAGTACCCGCTGCTGAGACCCCGTACCAACCCGCCGCCTGATAAGCCGAAGCAGACACCAGTGACCCCACCGCACCCCCGATAAAGTATGTCGTCATGTAACCCGCTGTCAGGCGGTTACGCGCTTCCGGCATCGTTTTATAGATAACGCTTTGATTGGTGATGTGGACGCCCTGAACCGAAAGGTCCAAAACGATGATACCGATAATCAGTGAGATCACCGAATATTGCCCATATGCAATCGCTGCCCAGGATAGCAACAGCAGGATCAGACCCGCCGTGGTGGTCAGATGGGCTTTGCCTTTATCCGCCAGATTCCCTGCGCGGGTGGCTGCCAGCGCACCCGCCGCACCCACCAGACCAAACAGGCCGATAACCCCTTCGGAATAGTGATACGCCGGGCCCGCGAGCAGGAATGCCATCGAGGTCCAGAGAATGCTGAAGTTGGCGAAACAGAACATGCCTATCAGCGCACGGGTGCGTAAAACTGGCGTACGGATGAAGAGTGTGAAAATAGATTTCAGTAACTGCGGGTAATTGAGATCGGTTTTCTGCTGGTGCTTTGGCAATTTACGCCACAACACCAGCGCCATCACGACCATCAACGCACTGGCGACCCAGTACACCGTCCGCCAGCCTCCCAGTGATGCCAGCGCACCCGCGACGGTACGTGCCAGCAGGATCCCCAGTAACAGGCCAGACATAATCAGTCCGACGACTTTACCGCGACGCTCCGGTTCTGCCAGCGTGGCAGCCAGCGGCACCAGAATTTGTGCCACTACCGAGAACAATCCGGTGAGCGCCGTCCCGATCAGCATGATGGTCAGCGTGGGCGCCATCGCAGTAATCAGAAGACCTGCAGCAGAAAGTAACGTCATCAGCACAATCAGACTGCGGCGTTCAAACATATCGCCGAGCGGCACGATAAACATCAGGCCACAGGCGTAACCGAGCTGCGCCACCGTGACGATAAATCCGGCCTGATTCACCGACAGGCTGAACGCCCGGGCGATGGTTTCCAGCAGCGGTTGTGGATAATAGTTACTGGCGACGGCAAGCCCGGTGGCCACTGCCATCAGAATAATCAGCGCCGGGCTGAGTGGAGAATGTGCTGTAGTTTTTTTCATAATATGAATAAACGTATCTTATTGAAGGAGCAGAGGAAAGCGAAAGGTAATTATCGTTTTGGTTGAAATATTAAACCAATGAATAGTTTTCATGGCAACTATTTGGTTTTGTAATGGACATTTTCTTCACAAAAAACGGGCGGAGATTTCTCCCCGCCCGCTGGCCTGACTGAATCTGATGTAGCGTTATTTCGCTGCAGCAGCCGCTTCTTTTACCCAGCCGTCGAACTGCTCCTGGTGGGCTTTGATCCAGCCGTCGGTTTGTGCGTCGATATCGGCTTCTGAATTTTTACCGGCATGCATGGCAGCATTCTGCGCATTGATGTCTTTCAGCGGCAGTTTCATGATGGCAAACAGTTTCGCCGCCGCCGGGTTTTTCTCAGCCCAGGCTTTGTTCGCCACGATGTGCATGGTGCTCACCGGGAAACCATAGTTCTTACCGTTTGGCAGTGTGGTATCGGCATTTTTATCACCCGGTACGACAGAGAACGGTACCTGCATCCACAACACGTCTTTGCCAGGAACCAGCACATTGCTGACCCAGTATGGCGTCCAGGTGTAATAGAAGATCGGTTTACCTTCTTTGTAACGCGTGATGGTGTCGGCGATCATTGCAGAATAGTTACCCTGATTGTGGGTCACGGTATCTTCCAGGCCGTAGGCTTTCAGCTGTTCATTCAGTGCCGCTTCACAACCCCAACCCGGTGTACAACCGGTCAGATCGGCTTTACCGTCGCCGTTGGTATCAAACAACTTAGCCAGTTTCGGGTCTTTCAACTGCTCAATATTGGTGATGTGATATTTCTCAGCAGTTTTCTTATCGATTAACCAGCCCTGCGCCGCGCCGGTCACGTAAGTCCCTTCGCGGTAAAATACCTTATCGCCCCCGGCGGCTTTGTACATTTCATCGTGCAGCGGTGACCAGTTGACGGCGGTGAATGTCGCATCTCCGGCCGCAATGGTGGTGTAGCCGACGTTATAATCGACTTCGCGGATTGGCTGTACATCGTAGCCCAGTTTTTCCAGCGCTTTATTCACCAGCTCAGTCTGAAATGTCTCTTCGCTGATGGTGCTCTGAATTGGCGTCACGGTGACACCTTTACCCGGCAGTTCGGCAGCGAATGGGGTTGCTGTTGCAAATGTGGTGAGGGCGGCAACGGCCCAGAGTCCTGTCTTTTTCATCATTACCTCAGTTTTTATCATGTGTTATTTTGCTGCGGCGGCAGCTTCTTTGATCCAGCCATTGAAGGTCGCCTGATGCGCTTTGATCCAGCCATCAACGTGCTGCCGGATATCATCTGAAGACGATTCCCCTTCATGCATCCGCAGGTTCTGTGCATTAACGTCGGCCAGCGGCAATTTCATGATGGCGAACAGTTTCGCTGCTGCCGGGTTTTTCTCAGCCCAGGCTTTGTTCGCCACGATGTGTTCGTTGTTGACCGGGAAGCCGTAGTTCTTACCGTTCGGCAGCGTGGTATCGAGATCTTTCTGCGAACCCGGATTTGCCGAGAACGGCACGGTCAGCCAGACCACGTCTTTGCCCGGTTTCATCTCGTTGCTGACCCAGTAAGGCGTCCAGGTGAAGTACAGAACCGGCTTACCGGATTTAAACCGGGTAAGGGTGTCGGCAATAATGGCCGAATAATTGCCCTCGTTTTGCGTCACGGTATTGCTCAGTCCGTAAGCTTTGATTTGGGTATTGATTACCTGGCCGCAGACCCAGCCCGGATTACAGCCCGCCATATCAGCTTTGCCGTCACCGTCTTCGTCAAACAGTCTGGCGATTTTCGGGTCTTTCAACTGCGACAAATCGTGGATGTGGTACTTGTCGGCGGTTTTTTTGTCGATCAGATAGCCTTGTGCTGCGCCGCTGATATAAGTGCCCTGACGGTAGAACTTCTGGTCGCCACCGGCTGCGTTATACATGTCTTTTTGCAGCGGCTCCCAGTTCACCGCCATGTAGGTGGAATCGCCGCTGGCGATGGCGGTATACGCGACGTTGTAATCCACTTCGCCGGTTTGCTGAACGTCGTAGCCCAGTTTTTCCAGCGCGCGGTTAACCAGTTCGGTCTGGAAAGTTTCTTCTGCAATGGTGCTTTGCAACGGTTTGACGACCACGCCTTTACCCGGTAAATCGGCAGCGAACGTTGTTGAGGATGTGACGAGTGTGCTCAGGGCTAGTGCCCAAATAGGCGTTGTGCGCATGGTGAACCCTTATTTCTTTTCCTCTTTATCATTCAGGTTGCCTCTGCGTTGGCTGTCCGAATGTTTTTGAGGATTGTTTATGAATACCTAAGAGTGGACTGGGTTGTTTTAGCTGTTGAGTGTTCCCGGCAGCGGACCGCCGGGAAAAATGCAGGGTGTGAATCAGGCTTTCCTGGTGAAAGGCTTCATCACCAGACCGACAGGGCCACGGGTGAACCAGCGGTGACCGCCTTTGCTGCGGCTGTCGCGACCCATCGACTGGGTAAGACGGTCGAGAATAATGGCGAGAATAACGATACCCGCGCCACCCACTGATGCCAGACCCATATCCAGACGTCCGATACCACGCAGTACCATCTGGCCAAGCCCGCCTACGGCGATCATGGAGGCGATAACCACCATCGACAGCGCCAGCATCAGCGTCTGGTTAATCCCGGCCATAATGGTCGGCATAGCCAGCGGTAGCTGAACTTTAAACAGCATCTGTCGCGGGCTTGAACCAAAGGATTTGGCTGCTTCAATCAGATCTTCCGGAACCTGATTAATACCCAGAATGGTCAGACGCACCACCGGTGGCAGGGCGAAGATGATTGTCACCACGACGCCTGGCACGTTCCCGATACCAAACAGCATAACGATCGGCACCAGATACACGAACGCCGGTGTGGTCTGCATGGCATCAAGCAACGGCCGTATAATTTTGGCCGCCTTCTGACTGCGTGCCAGCCAGATACCGAGGGGTAGCCCTATCAAAATACAGAAAAACAGAGACGTCAGAACCAGCGCCAGTGTCACCATGGCCTGTGACCAGGCACCGATTGCGCCAATAAGCACCAGCGAAACCAGCGTGGCGGCACCCATGCCGAAACCGGCCATTTGCCAGGCAAGCAAGGCGAAGACCAGGATCGCAATCGGCGCGGGGAGGGATTCCAGACCGTGCTGGAAACCACTCAGGACGAAATCGACCGGAACACGGATCCCCTGGAATACCGGACGGAAGTTGCCCACCAGCCAGTCGATCCCTTCCGTGACCCAGCGGTCGAGCGGGATCAGCGTGCTGTGAAACGGATCGAGAACATTAAAATGCTGATGATGTTCCGGCGCGATGCTGAGCCAGTCGTTGGTCTGGGCCGCGGCGTGATGTGTGGCGTCCGGTGTGCTGGTCGCGGCATCGCTGCCGCCGCCCCACGGATCACTGCTGCCCGCATCGGCCGGTGCGGCAGAGGTTGCGGCGTCAGCGTGCGGTGCGACACCGCCACTGGCGTTATCAGCACTCCACGGATCCACGGAAGGATCAAGAGCCTGTGCCTGAGCGGCCTGAGCGTGTTGTGTAATGGTGTTATTTAGGATTGAAGTGCTCATTCGTTACCCCCTTCTTTGTCCAGAGCCTGAAGTAGCATGGCTTTGGAAATAATGCCGATATAGTTATTGTCCTCATTGATAACCGGCACGGCGCAAGGCGCAGCGGCAACGTGAGAGATCAGTTCACTGAGCGGCATATCCGCCTGTACGGCTGCCGGCGATTCCAGCAGGGCACTTTCCAGCGACTGATTGGCTTTCAACGCAGTTTTCAGGGATTCAATCGACACCACGCCGATAAATTTCTGACCACGTTCAAGCACATAACCATATTCGCGGTCTTCATCTTCGAGCAACTTGAGCGCGGCACGCGGGCCAAAACCGGGGGTTTTACGAATAAGCGCGCCACGACGACGGGCAATGTCTTTGGCGCTGAAGACCTGACTGATATCGACACCACGGAAGAACGTGCGAACGTAGTCATTGGCCGGATTATTAAGAATGTCTTCCGGCGTGCCGACCTGCACCACTTCGCCGCCCTGCATAATAGCGATACGGTCACCGATACGCATGGCTTCGTCCAGATCATGAGAAATGAACACGATGGTGCGCTGATGCTGAGCCTGAAGCTTCACCAGCTCATCCTGCATTTCAGTACGAATTAACGGATCGAGTGCGGAGAAAGCTTCATCCATCAGCAAAATGTCAGGGTTGTTGGCCATCGCCCGGGCTAAACCGACACGCTGACGCATCCCGCCTGACAATTCATCCGGATAAGAATTGGCATAGTTTTCCAGCCCGACCTGACGCAATGCGTCAATCGCTTTGGCGTTGCGCTCTTCCACCGGCACGCCGGCCAGTTCCATACCAAACGCAGTGTTATTCAACACGGTCAGGTGTGGCATCAGCGCAAAGGACTGAAACACCATACTGATTTTACTGCGACGTACCTGGCGTAATTTTGCTTCTGAGATTTTGGCGATATCTTCGCCGTCGATCAGGACTTCGCCGCGGGTGGGCTCTATCAGACGATTGAGAAGGCGTACCATGGTGGATTTACCTGAACCGGATAACCCCATGATGACGAAAATCTCGCCTTCTTCAATGGCCAGACTGGCATTCTTAACGCCAAGTGAAAGACCGGTTTTCTCAAAAATTTCTTCTTTACCCTTACCTGCGTCAATCATCTTGAAAGCGCGATCCGGATTTTCACCAAATACCTTATAAAGATTCTTTACTTCGATTTTAATTGCCATGCAATGTGCATTCCTTGGATATAAATAGCCGTATCGGCTCGATGTCTAGTTTTTGTGTTGGACCGTATAGGATTTTGCCTGTAACGAAATAGTGAACGCGTTATACCCTAACACATCGAAATTCTGAGACAAGTCTCAATGTTTCCGGGGAATAATCATGATTGATTTCCAGGTTATGTATTTGTTGGTATTTTGGGGGGCTAATTTCGCCCGGTGAGCGTTGACAATTAATGACAAATTTCCGGGTGAAAATATTTGAGGTTACCCCCCTAATTAAAGGACAGGGTAATCCGTTAAGAATATAGTTAATTTGTTGATTTTAATAAAGTTAATAACTTTTTTCTTTGTGGGGTTTTAGCGGGTTTGAATTTTGTAATTTAAATGAAATTAACGTGTGATGGCCGGTGCATATTGGCAGGTGTAAATAGAGATTTCAGATTTGCGTGAAAGCCGGAAATTTACCGGTTGTCTGAAACATGAATATGCACTGAAATAATAGCCTGAACAGGTGGGGTAAGCCGGAAATTGGCCGGTGAGAACACCGGCAGGGAGGGGGTAATTCGCTCAGGGAAACCGACACAATTGGACATCATGACGCAGATTTCCCGCCATCGGCTATTTTGCGATACAGGCGCCTCGGGTGACCGATATTTCCGTACTGCATCTCCACGGCGATAAAGCCAATTTCCACGCAATATTCCAGATAACGGCGGCCTGTCGTTTTGCTGATCCCGACTTCTTCTACCACCTGCTCGACTGACCAGCTGACATCAGGTTTGGTGGTGAACGCACGCTGAACCAGTTCCAGCGTATTCGGCTCAATGCCTTTGGCTGAAGGCGCTGAAGGTGTGTCGGTAGCGGGCAGATTAAACAGTTTATCCAGCGCCCGCTGATCAACAACTTTGACATTACGCAGGGTTTGCACCAGTTGCATGAAGCGTTCAAGTGAACTGCGCAGGCGATGAAATGACACCGGCTTGATAATGTAATCGAACGCGCCACTGCGCATTGCCTGGCTGCAGGTTTGCATGTCGCTGGCGGCGGTGATGAAAATGACCGAACATTCGACACTTTTCAGCAACGGGCTGTCGATCAGATCCACGCCCTGACCATCGGGCAAATAATTGTCCAGCAAGATCAACCGCGGCTGATGCAGCCGCAGCAGAGAACGCGCCTGTTCCAGTGTGGCCGCAATGCCCACCACGCGCAGATTAAAATTTTGCTCGATAAAATCACGATGCAGACCGGCCAGATGCGGCTCATCTTCCACAATCACGACATCAAGTGCGCTGCTGTTATTCATGGTTCTGTCCTGTTAACGCTTCAGCCGGGTACGGGATAAAGACTGAAAATATCGTACCTTGCGGCGTGTTGTCTGATATTTCGATGCTACCACCCGCCTGACGGACATAACCGGCAACCAGATACAGGCCGATGCCATGTTCTGCACCCGTGGCGTCCTGTCCGCTGGAAGGCTTACTGGTGACGCCTTGTTCAAACAGGTGCGGTTTGAGCGCATCTTCCACACCGTTGCCCTGATCGGCGACTTCAATCAGCAGTTCCTGGTTTCTGTCGGAAATATACAATTCAACCGGTGCAGGCGGCGACAGCGCTTTCAGCGTGGCGTCCACGGCGTTATCGAGCAAGTTACCGACTACGGACATCAGCTCGGTTTCGCTAATGCCTGCCGGAATGCGGGTGAGCTGACAAGCCGGGTCGAAGCTCAGCCCGACGCCTTTTTCACGCGCGCTGACGTATTTCCCCAGCAGCAGGCCGCACAGCGCGGGTGAGGTAAAGCGCGCTGAGACGAAATCCAGCACCGCCTGTGCGCCTTCCGATTGCGCCTGTATATAGTGCATGGCGTCATCGTAACGCTGCATTTGCAACAAACCTGCCAGCGTGGCGGTCCAGTTGAGCTGTTCATGGCGCATGATGCGCAGATTATCAGCATAGCGTTTCACCTGACTCAACTGGCTGCTCAGCGTATTAATGTCATTTTTATCGCGGAAACTGAATACCCAGCCACTCTCTGCACCGGGTTCCAGTTCGATTGGCACGCGGTTGACGATCACCTGGCGCTGATTAAGTACCGTAATCTGATCATGTTGACTGTTATTTCCACTGACGCCGCTTTGCGTGAAGAATGCGGGAGGCGTCTGAAGCACCTCCGCCAGGGGTTTACCCAGCAGTTCGTTTTCGGGCCGGCGGATATCGAGCAATTCACGCGCAGCCCGGTTAATGGAAATCAGCTGCTTTTCAGCGTTAACCGCAAATACGCCTTCATACATGGCTTCCAGTAAAGCTTTTTGCTGGCGAACCAGCAGGGCGATATCTTTGGGTTCCAGCCAGAACATCTGTCTTTTAACGTTGCGGGTAAACATCCAGGAAAAGATAAACAACAATAATAAAAGCAGCAAACCGTATAAACCGGCCTGCGCCAGACGGCGGCCATTAATATTATCGATATATGAGGTGAGATAACCGACCGAAACAATCCCGATCACCTGGTTATTCGCATCCAGAATCGGGGCTTTGCTGCGTAATGAAACGCCAATGCCGCCCTGACGCACAGAAATAATGGTTTTACCGGCCAGTACACCGGCGTTATCACCGCCGATCATCGGCAGGTCTACGCGATCCGGCGATTCGGAATGATAAAGATGCAGCTCGCGGGTGTCGCCGATGACGATATAACTGGCGTCACTTTTATCGCGTAATGGCTGGATAAGCTGCGCGATGCCGGAAATATCCCGCGCCTTAACTTTCTGCGCCAGCCCTGGCATCAGCGCAATCTCGCTGGCCTGAACCCGGGCACGCTGACCGAGATCATGATGCAACTGGCGGTCGATAATATGAAATAAAATCGCCCCCAGCAGTGCCAGCAACACGCAGGAAAATACCACCAGAGATAAAAAGAGTTTTACCTGAAAAGGTAATCTGAATTTCATACGACCTGCTGCAAGGCGAACTTAAAACATACATTGAATAAGCCTATCACGGCAAAATGTGAGCCGTAATCGCAGAGAAGCAGAGTTGTGAACAGGAGATTAAAATGGCGATGATTTCACACAGTAATGACAGGGTTAAAGGTGGGTTTTACTACTAATCTTATAATCCTTATAAAGCAAGGTGCATTAACACCATAAACACCATAACAACCTTTATCCCTGCGATTTTAATTTGAACAACCTCACATCCGGCTGACCGGTCGTTTTCATATGCTCAGACCATCAATAAGAAAAGACTTCCGAAGAAAGAGGCAATGTCATGAGCACAACCGACGATTCCTACATCGCTGTCAAAGAAACGAAAACCTCCGGCCTTTCAGCCAGACAAAAATGGTGGCACATTCTTGATAACTACAAAATAGGCATCATCCCGCTGCCATTTTTTCTGCTGGCGGGCGTACTGATCCTGCTTGACTGCCTGAACGGCAAGTTGCCGAGCGACATCGTGGTGATGGTCGCCACGCTGGCCTTCTTCGGCTTTGCCTGCGGTGAGTTCGGTAAACGCTTACCTGTGGTAGGGAAACTGGGGGCCGCGGCGATTTGTGCCACGTTTATTCCTTCGGCGATGGTGCATTATGGTCTGCTGCCGGATGTTGTTGTTGACTCCACGGTCAAATTTTATAAATCCACCAATATTCTCTACCTCTATATTTGCTGCATTATTGTCGGCAGCATCATGAGCATGAATCGTCAGGTGTTGATTCAGGGCTTTATGCGTATTTTTGTGCCGATGCTGTGCGGCGAAGTTGTCGGGATGATCGCCGGTATGGCGATGGGCACGGTTTTAGGTTTACCGCCGGTGCAAACCTTCTTTTTCCTGATCCTGCCAATCATGGCCGGTGGTGTAGGAGAAGGCGCAATCCCGCTGTCGATGGGTTACGCGACCATCCTGCATATGGAGCAAGGTGTGGCGCTTGGGCGCATTCTGCCGATTGTTATGCTTGGCGGTCTGACGGCCATTGTGCTGGCGGGTGTGCTGAATCAGCTGGGGAAACGTTATCCACATCTGACGGGTGAAGGCCAGCTGATGCCGTCGGGCAACGGCAAGATGGGCAGCGGTACTGAGGAATTTAACGGTAACCCGGGCGTCAATGCGCTGGCCTGTGGCGCACTGCTGGCGATCCTGTTGTACATGGTCGGAATGCTGGGCCAGAAATGGATTGGCCTGCCGGCGCCCGTGGGCATGCTGTTTGCGGCGGTGCTGGTGAAACTGGCTAACGGCGTTTCGCCGACTATTCAGCACGGTTCAATGACGGTGTATAAATTCTTCCGTACGGCGGTAACTTATCCGGTGTTATTCGCGGTAGGGGTGGCCATTACGCCTTGGCAGGAGCTGATCAACGCTTTCACTATTCAGAACCTGCTGGTGATTGTGACCACCGTAATGGCGCTGGTCGGCACCGGCTTTTATGTGGGTAAGAAAATCGGCATGCACCCTATCGATGTGGCGATCGTCTCCTGCTGTCAGAGCGGGCAGGGCGGCACCGGTGACGTGGCAATTCTGACATCCGGTAACCGCATGACGCTGATGCCCTTCGCGCAAATTGCTACCCGCATAGGCGGCGCAATTAACGTATCTGTCGGATTATTCGTGCTGGCGAAATTCTTCGCATAACATCTTCCCCCCTTCAGCCGAAGGGGGACACAGAGAACGCCCCTGCGTCTGTTTTTAGACACATTGCGGGGGTATTTTTCCGATGAAATAATCCTCCGCATGTCCCGTATTAACGCGCTTATTCAGCCTTAATGCTTCTTATTCCCTTTTAATTGAGTGCCGATGTCTTCTCCTTTCCTATACAAAAGGGATTTTCCTACCCGGGGAGGAATAAGCACTTCCAAAATGCTGATCGATATAAGAAGCTTTTATTAATCTTATGAATTTTCAGGATTAAGCTTTCGATTAACGAATGCTTTAGAATTCATTAATTAGAATTGTTCGATTAATTATGGATAATAATTTTTCATTTCTTATTTAATATAGCAATTCAAATTAGGATTTTTATGAATTCAGTCATTAATCGTCGTTTCAGCAAAGCGCTTGCTTTAGCCATTCTTGCAGGAAGCTTGCTTTCCGGGTGTGATTCACAAACTGGTGGGGAAAAGGAAGTGAAATTCGTAAACATTCAACAAGTGGTCGATGAATCTGGTCTTGCTACCCAACAAAAAACCCATCTCGAAGCGGTTTACAAGAGCCTTCAGGGCACGGCTAAACAAGCGGAAGAACTTTATAAAACCATGACACCGGAAAAAGCAGCCCAGGTTCGTCAGGCTGATGCTAAAGCTCTGGATGCCCAATGGCAGGTACAGCTGCAAGCGGCGCGTCAGGTTGTTGCAGATCAGGTTAAAAAGTCGGCTGAACAATACCGTGTTGCCCATAAGATCGATGTTATCTTCCCTGTCCAAACGACGGTAAGTTATTCGAAAGATCTGGATATCAGTAAAGAGTTAGCGGCTCAGTTGAAAAATGAAAAAGTGACTTTTGCCGAAATGCCTAAACTGATGCCGAAAGTGGCACCGCAGCCGACGGTTAAAACACCGGAAGCCAAAAAATAATCTCATTGTTATTCGTTAACCCGTATTCATTTAAAACCCCCCGGCATCTGAATTAACACTTTAATTTTAGTGTTAATTCAGAATGCTGATCTTTATAACACTACTTATCTGACGAAGCCTGCCAAAGATTCAGCTCACCATCCGCCACATGCTTATCGATCGTCGCCAGTTCTTGAGCGGTGAAGCGCAGATTGTTCAGCGCTTGCACATTTTCATCCAGTTGCTCCGGGCGGCTGGCACCAATCAGCACCGACGTTACCCGATCATCTTTCAGCAGCCAGCTCAGCGCCATTTGTGCCATGGTCTGTCCGCGCTGTTGCGCCATGTCATTGAGCAACCGCAGACTGTTCAGGTTCTCTTCTGACAGCATATTGGCATTCAGACCGCGTACTTTATTGCCTTCCACCTGCATGCGTGAACCGTCCGGAATACCCTGAAGATATTTACCGGTCAGCAGCCCCTGCGCCAGAGGGGTAAACGCGATACAGCCTGTGCCATTTTGCTCCAGCGTATTCAGTAACCCGCTCTTGTCTACCCAGCGGTTTAGCAGATTGTAGGACGGCTGATGGATAAGCAGCGGCACTTTCAGCTCGCGTAACAGTTCCGCCATTTTCTGCGTACGTTCCGGCGAATATGAAGAAATTCCGACGTACAGCGCCTTGCCGCTTTGCACCGCATAAGCCAGCGCCGCGGCAGTTTCTTCCATCGGTGTTGCTTCATCCACACGGTGCGAATAGAAGATATCAACGTAATCCAGCCCCATACGTTGCAGGCTCTGATCCAGACTGGCGAGCAGATATTTGCGCGAGCCGCCGGAACCGTACGGCCCCGGCCACATGTCGTAACCTGCTTTGGTGGAGATGATCAGTTCATCGCGATATGGCGCGAAATCCTGTTTCAGCAAGCGGCCAAAATTTTCTTCCGCCGAGCCCGGTGGCGGGCCGTAGTTATTCGCCAGATCAAAATGGGTAATGCCTAAATCGAAGGCTTTTTGCAGCAAGGCCCGCTGGGATTCCAGCGGGCTGACATGGCCAAAGCTGTGCCACAGGCCAAGAGAAAGAGCGGGGAGTTTTAAACCGCTCTGGCCGCAGCGACGGAATTGCATGGTTTCATAGCGGGAAGGGGAAGCCGTATAAGGCGTCATGATGTTTCCTTTTTCTGATCGCGTAGGGTTTTGAAACACTGTTTCTATACTAGCGCGGGGAAAAATAACGGCAACATCAGAAAGTGGGTTTTAGCGCCCTCCCCTGCGAAGGGGAGGGCCAATGGCCACTGAGTCGCTGACCCACACCCCATCCCCACCTTCCCCTCGTGAGAGGGGAAGGAGCACAAGCAAACCTTGCTCATCTCGAGGAGAATCAGAAATCCCAGTCCTCGTCTTCGGTGTTGACGGCTTTGCCGATCACATACGACGATCCGGAGCCTGAGAAGAAGTCATGGTTTTCGTCGGCGTTTGGCGATAAGGCGGAGAGGATCGCCGGATTGACGTCGGCCATGCTGGCAGGGAACAGGGCTTCGTAGCCGAGATTCATCAGCGCTTTGTTGGCGTTGTAGTGCAGAAATTTCTTCACGTCTTCGCTCCAGCCTACGCCGTCGTAAAGTTCTTCGGTGTAGCGGATCTCGTTGTCATACAAATCCTGAATCAGATCGAAAGTCTGCTCCTTAATCTGACGTTGCCGTTCTGCGCTTTCCAGCGCCAGGGCTTTCTGGAACTTATAACCGATATAGTAACCGTGAACCGCTTCATCACGAATGATAAGACGGATCAGATCGGCGGTATTGGTCAGCTTGGCGCGGCTTGACCAGTACATTGGCAGATAGAAACCGGAATAGAACAGAAAGGATTCAAGGAACACGCTGGCAACTTTCTTCATCAGCGGATCTTCACCGTCGTAATACGACAAAATGATTGCAGCCTTGTTTTGCAGCACGACGTTTTCCTCACTCCAGCGGTAGGCTTCATCCACGTCAACGGTGGCGCACAGCGTCGAAAAAATCGAACTGTAAGAACGCGCATGCACTGCTTCCATAAAGCAGATATTCGAGTAAACCGCTTCTTCGTGTGGCGTCACCGCATCCTTCATCAGCGTGGGTGCGCCAGCCACGTTCTGGACCGTATCCAGCAGCGTCAGGCCAGTAAATACGCGGATCGTCAGCTGTTTCTCTTGTGCGCTGAGCGTCGCCCAGGAGGGAATATCATTCGACAACGGCACCTTTTCCGGCAACCAGAAGTTCGACGTCAGGCGGTTCCATACTTCCAGATCTTTATCATCCTGGATTTTGTTCCAGTTGATGGCTTTGCTGACCGGTTGTGGCACTAACAATTGTTTTACTGCGCTCATTTTTAAATCCTTTCAATCGGTTACAGCGTGCAGGAAACACAGCCCTGAACTTCGGTGCCTTCCAGCGCCATCTGGCGCAGACGGATGTAATAAATGGTTTTGATGCCTTTACGCCAGGCATAAATCTGCGCTTTGTTGATGTCGCGTGTGGTGGCGGTATCGCGGAAGAAAAGTGTCAGCGACAGCCCCTGATCGACGTGCTGCGTGGCCTCGGCGTAGGTATCAATAATTTTTTCCGGACCGATTTCGTACGCATCCTGGTAATAATCCAGATTGTCATTGGTCATAAACGCCGCCGGATAATACACACGGCCAATTTTGCCCTCTTTGCGGATTTCCACGCGGGACACAATCGGGTGAATACTTGATGTCGAATTATTGATGTAAGAAATAGAACCGGTTGGCGGCACCGCCTGTAAATTCTGGTTATACAGGCCATGCTGCATGACGGAGGTTTTCAGCGCCGCCCAGTCAGCGGTCGTCGGAATGGCAATTCCGGCGTCTGCAAACAGTTCGCGCACGCGCGCTGTTTTCGGCTGCCATTTCTCAGCCTGCGCCTCATCGACATATTTGTCGAAATAGCTGCCGCTGGCGTAAGTGGAATCGCTGAAGCCTTTAAACGACTGCCGGCGTTCGATGGCGATCTGGTTTGATGCGCGGATTGCGTGGAACGCCACGGCGCAAAAATAGATGTTGGTGAAATCCAGACCTTCTGCCGAGCCGTAGTAAATACGCTCACGGCACAAATAACCGTGCAAATTCATCTGGCCGAGGCCGATGGCATGCGAATCCTGATTCCCCTGATCGATAGACGGTACTGAGCGGATGTGGCTCATGTCAGACACCGCCGTCAGCGCACGAACCGCCATTTCTACGGTATTGCCGAAATCCGGCGAATCCATCGCCGAGGCGATGTTCAGCGAACCGAGGTTACAGGAAATGTCTTTACCAATCTCCTGATACGACAGATCTTCACCGTAGATTGTCGGCGAATTCACCTGCAAAATTTCCGAACAGAGGTTGCTCATGTTGATGCGGCCTTTGATCGGATTGGCGCGGTTAACCGTGTCTTCAAACATCATGTACGGATAACCCGATTCGAACTGAATTTCTGCCAGCACCTGGAAGAATTCACGCGCATTGATTTTGCTTTTATGAATGCGCTTGTCATTCACCATCTCGCGGTACTTCTCGCTGATACTGATTTCTGACATCGGCACGCCATACACTTTCTCGACGTGATAGGGCGAAAACAGATACATATCTTCGTTATTCTTCGCCAGTTCGAAGGTGATATCAGGAATAACCACACCCAGCGACAGCGTTTTAATACGAATTTTTTCGTCAGCGTTTTCACGTTTGGTATCAAGGAAACGCAGAATATCCGGGTGGTGAGCGTTGAGATAGACCGCCCCCGCGCCCTGGCGCGCACCGAGCTGATTGGCATAAGAGAAAGCATCTTCCAGCATCTTCATGATCGGAATGACGCCGGAAGACTGGTTCTCGATGCGCTTAATTGGCGCGCCGACTTCGCGGATATTGGTCAGCATAAACGCCACGCCGCCACCGCGTTTGGAAAGTTGCAATGCCGAGTTGACCGAGCGTCCGATGGATTCCATGTTGTCTTCAATGCGCAACAGGAAGCAGGAAACCAGCTCGCCGCGCTGTTTTTTGCCGCAGTTGAGGAACGTCGGCGTGGCAGGCTGGAAGCGGCCGGAAATGATCTCATCGACAAAATGGCTGGCGAGCTGAATGTCGCCACGTGCCAGCGTCAGTGCCACCATGCACACGCGATCTTCATAACGTTCAAGGTAGCGTTTGCCGTCGAAAGTTTTCAGCGTGTAACTGGTGTAATACTTGAAGGCACCCAGAAAGGTTTGGAAGCGGAATTTTTTGGCATAAGCCTGTTTGAAAAGGCGTTTAATGTCGTCAAATTCATACTGGCCGAGCACGTCGGCTTCGTAATAGCCTTCTTCCACCAGATAACGTAGTTTCTCCGCCAGGTTATGGAAGAAAACCGTATTCTGATTGACGTGTTGCAGGAAGTATTGACGCGCGGCCAGGCGGTCTTTATCAAACTGGATCTGGCCGTTAGCGTCGAACAGATTCAGCATCGCGTTAAGCGCGTGATAGTCCGGGCTGCGGGTGCCGGGGTCGGTAATTGCTAGTTCTGTCGCTGCCAAAATTCTGTTACTCCCTGTCTGACCTTTGCAACGTCTTCCGGCGTTCCCAGTAACTCAAAACGGTACAGGTAAGGGACCTGACACTTCTGGGAAATAATATCGCCGGCAATGCAATACGCTGCGCCGAAGTTGGTGTTTCCGGCGGCGATCACGCCGCGGATGAGTGAACGATTATGTTCATCGTTCAGAAAACGGATCACTTGTGTCGGTACCGCGCCTTTGGCCGAACCGCCGCCGTAGCTTGGGACCACCAAAATATACGGCAAGTCCATCCGCAATTTTTCAGGCTGACGATCTATCGGGATGCGGATCGCCGGTAATCCCGTTCTGCCCACGAAGCGATGGGTGTTTTCTGAACTGCTGGAAAAATAGACCAACGGATTCATCCGCCGGGCCTCAGAACGCGTTCTGGAGCTGACGCAGGGCGGAAATTTTATCCGGACGGAAACCGGACCAGTGGTCGTCACCGGCCACAATCACCGGTACCTGCTGATAGCCCATGGCACGCACCTGGCCGAGCGCCTGCTCATCCTGAGTCAAATCCACTACCTGATAAGCGATGCCCTGTTTATCTAATGCACGGTAAGTCGCGTTGCACTGGACACAGTCTGGTTTACTGTAAATAATAATGCTCATGATTCGTATTTCCATTTAGTGAAAAATCAGAGACAATTTTTGCCTTCCCGCTGTGCGGCTGCTTCAGCCGGGGGAAAGGCGTGATAGTCGGTGCCATCGTGGCGTCCCGATGCTTTGAATACTAGATGTGGTGATTTAAATTTTCAACCACACAATATGTAGATTTTACAATTTTGCCTGTTGCAAAAATGGCAAAGCCCGCAGGGAGCGGGCTGGAGAGAGAAAACTTTTTTCAGTTCAAAAAAACAACAGAATAATTACTGACGCATACCGACGGCGAGGCGGTTAAAGGCATTCATCAGGCTGATGGCGAAGGTCAGTTCCGAGATTTCCACGTTGCTGAACTGCGCTTTCAGCGGTTCAAAGGCGCTATCTGGTGCGCCGGTGGCGGCAATCAGAGTGAGTGATTCTGCCCAGGCGAGTGCCGCGCGTTCACGTTCCGAATATGCATGGCTGACCTGCCAGCCCGCCAGCTGATCCAGTGTGGTTTGTTCGACATTCATTTTGCGCAACGCTTTGGAATGCATATCCAGGCAATACGCGCAGCCATTAATTTGTGACACACGCAGAAAAGCCAGCTCGATAATCACATTATCCAGCGGACCGTTTTCCAGTGCGCCGAGCGCCGCTTTCATTGATTCCATCACGGAAGAAGACAGGGAATAGTAAGGCAGGCGAAGTGCATTCATGATGATTTCCTCTGGGATTTCTGGACTAAACAGCGACGCAAAGCGCGTCTCAACAGGCGCTACTTTACGCGGTACATGGTCTATACTACAGGGCCATAAAATGTCTCTTTAAGCAGGTCATGATGAGCCGCTTCAGTCTTGCCTTCCCTCTCGATCCCCGACACAAACAACCTCTTTACCGGCAGATTTATCAGCGGGTGAAGCAGGCGATCATGGCAGGGCAACTCAGGCACGGCAGCCGTGTGCCATCTGTCCGCGCGCTGGCCAGCGAGCTCGGCGTGGCGCGGGCCACGGTTGAAAATGCCTATAGCCTGCTGATGGCGGAAGGCTTTCTGCAAAGCCGCGGTCAGGCTGGCACGGTTGTCAGCGCGCCGGAGAGCTTATCCGCACCTGCGCCAAAGGTGATCAGGAAAGACGCTGCACGTAAGCCCATCAATCCGATGCTGCCTTCAGTTTCTTCCCTTCCTTTCCAGCTCGGGCTGCCGGCGCTGGATGCGTTCCCCCGTGCTATCTGGTCGCGCATTGTCTCGCGGCAAATCCGTCATACCAGCATGAATGATTTAGGCCATCCGCCGCTGACCGGTACGGACGTTTTACGCCACGCCGTCGCCCGTTATCTGCAACTCTCCCGTGGATTTACCTGCCGTCCGGAACAGATATTTATCTGCGGTGGCTATGCGCCGTTGCTGGACTTGATTACCGGCAGCCTGCTGCAACAGGGTGACGGCGTCTGGCTGGAAGATCCCGGTTATCCGGTGACGCAGGCATTTTTCCGCGCGGCAGGTGCCACTCCGATGGCGGTGAATGTCGATGACGAAGGCATGAACGTGCCGCAGGCGGTAAAACATTTCCCCCATGCCCGTTTTGCCGTGGTGACGCCTGCGCATCAAAGCCCGACCGGCGTGACCATGAGCTTATCGCGACGTCTGGCGCTGCTGGACTGGGCGGCGAATCAGCAGGCATGGGTTATTGAAGATGATTACGACAGTGAGTTCCGCTATCACGGCCAGCCGCTGCCTTCGTTGAAAAGCCTGGATACGCAGGGAAGGGTGATTTACGCCGGTACATTCAGCAAAGTGATGTTTCCGGCGCTGCGCTGCGGCTATATGGTGGTGCCGGAGAGTCTGGTGGAAAAAATCGAGGCGTATTGTCCGCTGCGTATTTGCGGCACGCCGCCTTTGGTGCAAAGCAGCATTGCGGATTTTATCGAGCAGGGGCATTTCTACCGGCACCTGAAGCGGATGCGCCAGCTTTATGCTGAGCGGCGCGGCTATCTGGAACAGGCACTGACGGCGGCGTTTCCGGCGCAGATATTGCGCGTCAGTCAGCAGATCGGCGGGATCCAACTTTGCACCACACTCAATGCCGCTCTGGACGATGCGCTGATCGCGAAAAATGCCCGCGAACAGGGGCTGGCAGTGCAGGCGCTGTCTGACTGGCAGGTTGAGCGCCGCGTGAGGGGTGAGGCTTTACGTCCGAACGGCCTGCTGATGGGGTTTGTGAATATCAGTTCTCAGCAACAGGCTGACGGACTGGTGAAACGGCTGGCTGTCGTGTTTGAAAACAGCCGTTAATCAGTGCGGCATCCGTCTGGCGACCAGTGTGAATTTATAATCATCCGTGCGGAAGGTATTGCGGCTGAATTCAAACACCGTGCCATCCGCCAGAAAACCCTTCGAGATCTTCTGTAAAATCGGCTGATCTGCGGCCACGCCCAGCAGCGACACCATCTCTTTGGTCGGCATCAGCGGGATAACTTCCTGCTCGCTGCGGTCAATTACCAGACGTTTGGTCTGCTCCATCCAGGCATATTTCGAACCCTGCATCACCTCGTAAGTCAGGTCAGGGAACAAGTCCAGCGGCATCCAGGTTTCTTCCAGCGTCACAGGTTTGCTGGCGATATAGCGCAGGCGCTTGATGTAATACACCCGCGCCTGTTCAGCCAGTGCCAGCGCTTCGGCGATACCGATCGGCGGTTTCACGATGGAGAACGCCAGAACCTCACTGTGCGAGGGTCTGTCCAGAGGCTGTAACTTCTCATCAAAGCTGGTCAGCTGATAAATAGCGTAATTGACCTTCGCTTCCTTCACGTAAGTCCCGCTGCCCTGCACGCTTTCCAGCACATCCTGTTCGACCAGCAGCTTGATCGCCTGCCGTACCGTCACACGACTGACGCCAAACTGCTCGCGCAGACGCAATTCTGTCGGCAGCGCATCGCCTGTTTTGATTTCTCCGCGCTGGATCTGATCGCGGATCTGCGAAGCGATCTGGCGGTAAAGCGGCTGATTACTCACGTTTCAGGTTCCTGTCGGGCACGTTCGGACGAGTGTAACAGTTCACAGACCCTGCAAAAACAATACAACCCAACGAAAGATCTTCTATCTGGATCACAGTCATCTCTTGCGGGTCTGATGTTTAATACAAATACAATACAAAAATAATACAAATATCGTTTTTCATCGATTCAGACAGGACAACTTATGGATCTTACATTACTGACGTCTCCCGAACTGATACACCTCAATAGCCATTTTTCCAGCCGTGAACGGGCGATCGCTTTTCTTGTTCAGCAACTCGATCAGCAGGGGATCCTTGATAACGCACAGGATTTTTTGCAGGCGGTGACGGAACGTGAAAACGAAGGCCCGACTGCGCTGGGCGAAGGACTGGCGGTACCGCACGGCAAATCGGCCAGTGTCCGGCGCGCGGCGTTTGCGCTGGCAACGCTGGAAAATCCGCTGCCGTGGCAGGGCGTGGATGGTGAGGAGCCGGTAAACATGATCTTCCTGCTGGCGATCCCCGAAGCGGAGGCGGGTTCGACCCACATGGAACTGCTGACGGCACTGACCACGCGGCTGGTTGATGATCAAACCCGTGCGGCGCTGCTGGTGGCGCGACACGTGCAGGAGGTGCTGGCGTTACTGGGCGAAGAGTCTGTGCCGGAAACTCAGAAACTGAGGGCTTTGCCTGACGATGCGCCGCGGGTAGTGTGCATCACTGCCTGTCCGGCGGGGATCGCGCACACTTATATGGCGGCGGAATATCTGGAAAAAGCGGCGAAAAAATTAGGTATCCACATTGATGTGGAAAAGCAGGGCGCTAACGGCATTGAGAATGCGATCACTGCCGCGCAATGTGATCGTGCCGTTGCCTGCGTTTTTGCCGCTGAAGTGGCAATCAAAGACAGCCAGCGTTTTGACGGGATCCCCTGCGTTCAGGTGCCGGTGGCGGAACCGATCCGCCACGCCGAAGCGGTGCTGCAACAGGCGCTTGCGATACGGCGGCAGCCCGGTGAAATCGTGGCTTCAGCGCCGGTTAAGCCGCAGAAAACCAGCATAAAAGCAGATTTAAAACAGGCTTTGCTGAGCGGAATTTCCTTTGCCGTGCCGCTGATTGTCGCCGGTGGCTCGTTGCTGGCGGTGACTGTGCTGATCGCGCAACTGTTTGGCTGGCAGGAACTGTACGCGCAGAAAGAGTCATGGTTGTGGATGTACCGTCAGCTCGGCGGCGGCATGTTGGGCATTCTGATGGTACCGGTGCTGTCGGCCTACACCGCTTATTCGCTGGCAGACAAACCGGCGCTGACGCCGGGCTTTGCCGCCGGACTGTGCGCCAACATGATCGGCGCAGGGTTTCTCGGTGGTGTGGCGGGGGGCCTGATTGCCGGTTATGTCATGCGCTGGATGAAAAAACATGTCCGCCTGCGCGCCAGCTTCAACGGCTTCCTGATGTTTTACCTCTATCCGGTGCTCGGCACGCTGGTCACCGGCAGCGTCATGTTATTTGTGATCGGCGAACCGGTGGCGTGGCTCAATACCAGTCTGACCGCATGGCTGAACGGATTATCCGGCAGTAACGCGATGGTACTCGGCGCGCTGATTGCCTTTATGTGTTCCTTTGATCTGGGCGGGCCGATCAACAAAGCGGCTTATGCGTTTTGTCTGGGCGCGATGGCAAACGGTGTTTACGGCCCTTACGCTATTTTCGGTGCGACCAAAATGGTCTCGGCATTTACCGTGACCGCGTCAACTCTGCTGGCACCCCAACTGTTTAAATCTTTTGAAATCGAAACCGGAAAGTCCACCTGGCTGCTCGGCCTGGCGGGGATCACCGAGGGTGCGATCCCGATGGCTATTGAAGATCCGCTACGCGTCATCGGCTCCTTCCTGGCGGGATCGGTCGTGACTGGCGCGATCGTCGGGGCTTCGGGGATCGGCCTTTCCACGCCAGGTGCGGGCATTTTCTCCATGTTCCTGCTGCATGATGGCGGATGGGGTGGCTGGCTGTCGGCAGCTATCTGGTTGGGTGCCGCGCTGGCGGGCACGGTGATTTCCACGGTGGTTTTGCTGAGCTGGCGGGGTTACGCGGTACGACAGGGACATTTCACCGGCGACATCCCTTCTTCTTAATTTCGGGTTAATTCACATTGTGCCCTGCAGGGCTTGAAAGGAATGATTTTATGACTGTTTCCCGCGTTCATCTGACCCCGCATATGCACTGGGATCGCGAATGGTATTTCACGACGGAAGCCTCGCGGATCCTGCTGGTCAATAACATGGCGGAGATCCTCGTTCGTCTGGAAAATGACGCTGACTATCCGTTTTACGTCATGGACGGACAAACGGCGATCCTCGAAGATTATTTTGCGGTTTGCCCGGAAAACCGTCCCCGTGTGAAGGCGCTGGCCAGGGCCGGAAAGCTGATTATCGGGCCGTGGTATACGCAGACCGACACGATGGTGGTCAGTGGTGAGTCCATCCTGCGCAACCTGCTGTACGGCATGCGTGATTGCCGCGAGTTTGGTGAGCCCATGAAAATCGGCTATCTGCCGGATTCCTTCAGTATGTCCTCCCAGCTTCCGCATATCTTTAACGGGTTTGGCCTGCAACATGCCATGTTCTGGCGCGGCTGCTCGGAACGCCACGGCACGGATAAAACCGAGTTCCGCTGGCAGAGTAACGACGGCAGCGAAGTCACCGTGCAGGTGCTGCCGCTGGGTTATGCCATCGGCAAATATTTACCCGAGAATGAAGAGGCGCTGCGCGAACGGCTGGATAAGTATCTGCCGGTGCTGGAAGCGGCGTCGCTGACCGGCGATATTCTGCTGCCTAACGGTCATGATCAGATGCCGCTGCAGCAAAATATCTTTACCATCATGGAGATGCTGCGGCGGATTTACCCGCAGCGCAGTTTCCAGCTCAGCCGTTTTGAAGAAATTTTTGAACGCATCGATGCCATCAAACCGCAACTGGCGTTGTTGCGGGGGGAATTTAACGATGGCAAATACATGCGCGTTCACCGCACCATTTCCTCTACCCGTATGGACATCAAACAAGCCAACGCAGCGATTGAAAACAAAATCGTCAATGTGCTCGAACCCTTGTGTTCCATAGCCTGGCGCTTAGGTTTTGATTACCATCATGGCCTGATCGAAAAAATGTGGAAGGAAATTATGAAGAACCACGCGCATGACAGCATCGGCTGTTGTTGCAGCGACAAGGTTCATCAGGAAATTATGTCGCGCTTTATTCTCGCTGACGACATGGCCGAAAACCTCATTCAGTTCACGATGCGTAAAATCATCGATAACCTGCAACCTGACGGTCACATCGCTGACCGGCTGGCGCTGTTCAACTTCTCACTGCATCCGCGGCAGGAAACGGTCAATACCACCGTGCGGATACGGGCGTCCTCTTTCAGCCTGACTGACGGGCAGGGCAGTACGGTGTCTTATTTCATCCGCGAAGCGCGGGAAATCGATCCGGGGCTGGTGGACAGGCAGATTGTGCACTACGGCAATTACGAACCCTTTATGGAATACGACATCCAGCTTTGCGCCACGCTGCCCGCGATGGGCTACGTCACCCTGAACGTTACGCCGCATCAGCCGGGCATTTTGCAGCCCGCGCCGCAGGGCGAAGAGGTGCTGGAAAACGATTATTACCGCGTGACGGTTAACCCGAACGGTACGCTGGATATTCTTGATAAACAGACTTCCCACCGTTATCAGCAGGTACTGGAACTGGAAAACGGCTCTGACGATGGCGATGAATATGACTATTCTCCGGCGCGTGACGAATGGGTGCTAACCTCGGGCAGCCTGACGGCTGAGGTGAGTTATCAGCATCAGCCGTGGCAAAGCACGGCGACCATTTCGCTGACGATGCCGCTGCCGGGGACGCTGGCAGATCGCGCCACGCGAACTTTGAGCCGTGAAATGCCTGTAACAATCAACGTGACGCTGGCGAAAAACAGCCGCCGGATTGAGATCGAACTGGCGCTGGAAAACCGCGCGGAAGATCACCGGTTGCGGGTACTGATCCCGACGCCGTTTGCCAGCCAGACAGTGGTGGCCAACAATCAGTTTGGTTGTATTACCCGCCCGGTAAATGATGCGGCGATGGATAACTGGGAAGCAGAAAACTGGAAAGAAGCGCCGGTACCGGTATGGCAGCTAATGAATTTCGCGGCATTACAGGACGGCAATCATGGGCTGGCGCTGTTTACCGAAGGGTTGCGTGAGTTTGAGGTGGTCGGCGAATCCTATAATATCTTCGCCCTGACGCTGTTTCGCGCCGTCGGTGTTTTGGGTAAGGAAAATCTGTTGCTGCGTCCTGGACGTCCTTCCGGCATTAAAATGCCGACGCCGGATTCGCAGATGGCGGGCAAACAGGTTTACCGTTTCGCCCTGTTCGGTTTCAGTGGCGATCCTATTCAGGCAAATGTTATGCAACATGCGCGGGATTATCTGACGCCGGTGCGCACCTACAACAAAATGCCGTATGACGCGATGAAGCTGAATCTGACGAAAAACAAGACCCCGTCGCGTTTCAGCCTGATGCACAAATGCATTTCGGGTACGGTGTTAAGCGCCCTGAAAAAAGCCGAAGATGAAGAGGCGTTGATTGTGCGGGTTTATAACCCCTCGGAAACGCAAAGCACGCAGGATAATTTGCAGATTAATGTCACTGTGGCCGAATGGCAGGAAGTCCGCATGGATGAAACGCAGGTCTCTTCTCAACATAAAAAAGGTGACCTGGGGACGTTTAAACCCTGCCAGTCAAAGAGTTTTCGCATTCATTTTTAACGTTAACGGGTTGCAAAAATAGAAAACGGAGCCCGAAGGCTCCGTCGTCTTTTTAGCAACTGCGCGGCAATGAGGGAGCCACGCGGATGTTTCAGCTTTTAAGCTATATTCCCGACACAGGAGTGAAACATCACAAATTGCCTCTTTACGTTAGCGGCGTCCCAGCAGAACACCGATAACAATACCAATTGCGGCACCTGCACCGACGCCGTACCACGGATTATCTTTCACATAATCATTGGCCGTAGCCGCTGCATCACGCGCCTGCTGACTCAATTTTTCGCTGTTGAAACGAGCACGGGTTTCACGCAGAACACCCTGTGCCTTACTGCGGATTTTATCCAATTCATCCCTGGATTTATCACCTGCAGACTGAAGCACTTCATCCAGCGTGTCTGCCAGCAGGGTTACGTCCTGATCGATATTTTTTTCAATTTTATCTTTTTTCTTAAACATTCTGTCTCTCCTTGTGTGACTGCTGAATTAAGCATAGACCATAATGTTGTACCGGCTGGTTCTTTAAGGACAAAGGTCTGTGATGACGAAGCTTTTTAGTCCATGACACTGTGTCATAAAGACAGGCGGGGTGCGGCTGGCGTGATGCAGTTCAGATTCTTCTGCAAAACGAAATTCGCGTTACAGGCCATAACATTTTTAGCCCGTTTTGAAGGCGAAACCCGTTTATACTGTTTAATCTATTCTTTGTGATCTCATTTTTCGGGTCCGCCCATGTCTTTAAGTACGCTTCGTTCTAACGCGCTGCTCAATAAACGCATTTTGTCGTTCATGCTGTTCACTTTCGTTGTTTATCTGACCATTGGTTTACCTCTCGCGGTATTGCCGGGATTTGTGCATAACACGCTGGGATACAACTCTGTGCTGGCAGGGCTGGTGATCAGCGTTCAGTATTTCTCGACACTCATCAGTCGTCCGCATGCCGGACGATACGCCGATCTCCTTGGCCCGAAGCGGGTGGTCATTTTTGGCCTGATTTGCTGCGGAGTCAGCGGCATTTTTTACGCAATGGCGTTTTGGTTTTCGGCGTTTCCGCTGGTGAGTCTGCTGATGCTTTGTGTCGGCCGTGTCTTCCTGGGCGTCGGTGAAAGCTTTGGCAGCACCGGGACTACGCTGTGGGGAATTGGTGCAGTGGGTGCGAAACATACCGCGCGAGTGATCTCCTGGAATGGTGTGGCAACATACGGTGCGATGGCCGTCGGTGCACCTCTCGGCGTACTGCTCAACCATGCTTACGGGTTGATGGGTGTGGCGGTACTGATTATTGTCGCAGCTGCGTTTGCCGCCATACTGGCCTGCATGAAAGCGGCGATTTCTGTCACCGCCGGTAAGCGGATTGCCTTCAAAGCGGTTGTCGGGCGCATCTGGCTTTATGGCCTCGGGCTGGGATTCGGCACTATCGGTTTCGGCGTTATCGCCACCTTTATTACCCTTTACTATGCCGATAAAGGCTGGAGCGGGGCGGCATTTACGCTCACATTATTCAGCCTCGGATTTGTCGGTGCGCGCCTTATTTTCGGCAATATGATTAACCGGTTCGGCGGTTTGCGGGTCTCACTGGTGTCTTTTGTATTGGAAGTCGCGGGATTACTGATGATCTGGTGGGGACAGGATCCGTTGTCGGTGCAACTGGGTGCCTTTCTTACCGGTTCCGGCTTCTCGCTCATTTTCCCTGCGCTGGGCGTTGAAGCGGTAAAACAAGTGCCGCCGCAAAATCAGGGCACGGCACTTGGGCTGTATTCCGCTTTTCTGGATTTGGGGCTCGGCATTACCGGGCCGGTGGCCGGGTTAATTATTTCGCATTTTGGCACGCCGTCTATTTATCTTGCAGCGGCATTTATGGTGGTAATTGCCTGGCTGCTGACCCTCAGACTGTGGGTAAACACTTCGCGGCAAACGTCTGTGTAATACCCCTTTAATTTTCAGGGCTAAGGCGTTTGGATAAATCCTAAATTCGCCGAAATTTGGGATAAACGCATTGTCTGGCAGAGTTATTGCGGTAAGGTCGCCTTGCGGTTAAAGAAGCGAGGAGCAACCATGTATTTACGGCCAGATGAAGTGGCACGTGTTTTAGAAACCTCAGGGTTTGAACGTGATTTTATTGATGATAAAGCCTACGGTTACCGCCGGGGTGAGCATTATGTGTATGTAAACCGGGAAGCGCGGTTTGGCCGGACTGCCCTGGTAATACACCCGGCGTTGAAAGAGCGCAGTGAGCGTTTTGCTGAACCGACAGCATCGTTTCGCAGCAGTGAAGCCTACAAGAATTTCCCGCTGGATGTTTCCAGTGACAATGAGACCTACTACGGCATCTGCCACGGTTTCAGTTCACGCCAGATCCTGGCCAGCTATCTGGATAACGTATTCAGATAATCTTCATACACAGGCGGGTGATGCAAAAAAGCCACTGAACTCAGTGGCTTTTTTACGTTTTAAACCAGATGGATCTGATTATAGGTTTCATTGTAGTCGCGGCGAAATTGCGCCAGCTCGAAGGGTTCGATATCCAGTTCGGCAAAATAGAACAACGCCAGCTCTGCGTGTTCACTGCTTAACTGTGGCGGCAGATGTGCGCGCACTAAAATGTTCCGCCAGCGGACGATATTTTCTTCTGAAGCGTCTTTAATAAATGTCTGATAAATAAAAACGACATACGCGGCTTTGCGGATTTCTTCAGCATAGCCGCCGCTGATTGAGCGGATAAACATCTCGCTTTGACGTTTGCCCATTTCCAGCAGCATGGAATCGATATAAACCGGCTTTATTTTCAACAGACTGGCGAGAGAATCATTCGCTTTTCGGGTATCTGCTGTCATAAACCAATAACCCACAATAAAAACCACAACTACTGCAGCAAGCATAATCCATATCATTCTGGACTCTGGCCTCCGGCCTTTTCTGGCGTGATGTGAAAGGTGCATGCAACACCCGATGCTGCGAGTTTATCTGCTAATGGGGGGAAATACGTGAAGGAGTGACAAAGAATTTGCGCTCTGTGGAGATGATGATCTTCACAAAACCACGGTACGGTCATTTAACGTTCATTATACCCGTGTAAATAACATAAACTTTTAAGGGAGTAAGTGATGGCCAGAAATATTGAGATTAAAGCCCGGATCGATGATTTTTCCGCACTGTATGAAAAAATTGCGCTGCTATCTGATGGATTGCCGGATCTCATTGATCAGGATGATACCTTTTTCGTGTGTCCGCACGGCCGCCTGAAATTACGCACATTAGCGCCCGATCGCGGTGAGTTGATTTTCTATCAGCGCCCTGACAAGGTTGGCCCTAAAACCAGTTTCTACACGCTTTCACCCACGCAGGATCCTGACAGTTTGCGCGAAACCCTGACACTGGCCTATGGCGCTGCCGGGCGTGTCATCAAACAGCGCACCCTTTTTATGATCGGACAAACCCGACTGCATCTCGACAGGGTAAAAGGACTGGGCGATTATCTGGAATTCGAAGTCGTACTTGCTGATGACGAAACACCGGAGCAGGGCATTGTCATTGCTGAGGACTTACTGGAACGGCTGGGGATTAACCGGCAGGAACTGGTGGATCAGGCGTATGTTGATTTGCTGAATGCGCAAGGCCGACGCCCTCACGATTAAATTTACCATTGCCGCCCTATATCTTTAAGGCGGCAATATGCTGAAGTGACTTCATGCTGAAAGCTACTTCGTTTCTTCCAGGGAATAAGGCAACGGCTGAATGCGCAACTGACTGGTGGCGTCATCGCGCACCCGCAGACTGGCATCGGCTTCCAGATCATTATTCAGTACGGCCTGAACCCAAAGCGTACCGTCGCTGAGCTGAACCGCCGCCAGTACGGTGCCTGTCCGGCGCCAGTTTTCACCCAATTGTAATTCGAGGTCGTCAGCCGGTGCTGGCACTTTACTTGCTTTACCTGCCAGCCAGTACAATGCACGTTTGTTCGCACCGCGGTATTTCGCACGAGCCACCATTTCCTGACCGGCGTAGCAGCCTTTAGTAAAACTGATGCCGTCAAGCGCCTGAATGTTAGTGGCCTGCGGGATAAACTGTACGGCGTTGAGGGTGTCAATCACCGGGAAACCGGCCTCGATATCCAGCGCCAGCCATTGCTGGCTGTCGTTGCGTTGTGCCTGCTCACCCAGTTCTTCCACCACCTGACGGGCTTTTTCCGGGCTGGTGACAATCAGATAACGTTCGGCTGGCAGAGAGAAATGCAGCAGGGTAGTTTCATCTTGTTGCACGACTTGCTGTTCAGCCGTTGGCAAGGTTGAAAAAAGCCCGGTCAGTGCAGCACTGGCCTGAAAACCTGCCACACCGAGCAAAACCACATCGTCATCGGCAGTGAAAGTCACTTTAGAAAATACGGCGTACTTTTTGATTTCCGTTAACTGGGTGTCGCGCACATTGCGGCGTTCAATAAACGCCATACCATCGCCACGCTTGAACAGACGCAAATCACTCCACATTTTCCCTTTCGCATCACAGTGCGCACAGAGAATATGCTGATCGGCGGCCAGCGCATCGACATCCGCGGTAACCTGACCTTGCAGGTATTTCACGGTGTCTGCACCGGTCATGGTCACCAGTGCCCAGTCTTCCAGTGAAATCAGCGTTAGCGGAAGATGGGAGGATGCTGAAGGTTTTTGCGGTGGAAAGGGAAAGTCGTTAGCCATTTTCTGATCCCGGTCTATGAAATGTGACTGATGCCTCATGGTAAAAGAGCCCACCCGCTTTGAAAACAGTTATTGGTGCCTTTTCCAGGATACCTTCCAGAGAATGTAAGATAAGCGACAGGTTTGCATCAGGTTTTCCAGCACATCACATAGATTGACAAAACAGGGCACTGAAAAATTACGCCCCTGCGCAACGGGCTGTTAGAATCGCTTTCTATATAAAAGAATTCTCATTGTGTATCCTAAAAAAGAGTCTTGTTATGGAAAGCAAAAACCCACTGGATATTAATAATCGTTCCCGCGTTCACTGGGCTTGCCGCCGCGGTATGCGCGAGCTGGATATCTCCATCATGCCGTTCTTCGAGTATGAATATGATTCGCTGAGCGATACTGATAAAGAAGTGTTTGTCCGCCTGCTGACCTGTGACGATCCGGATTTGTTCAACTGGCTGATGAATCACGGTGAACCGAAAGACACCGAATTACAGCGTATGGTTGCCCTTATTCAGACTCGAAACAAAGCCCGTGGCCCTGTGGCGATGTGATCTCCGGGTGTCCTGGCGCAGTCAGCTCATTTCACTGGGATGTTACGGTGGCGTGATGCTGCTTATTTTGCTGGCACCCTGGCCTGCAGGTTACTGGCCGGTATGGATGACGTTGCTTTTGCTGGTGTTGTTTGAATGCATCCGTAGCCAGCGGCGCATTACAGCACGCACGGGCGAAATGATCCTGCTTGAAGATAATCGTCTTTTGTGGCGCGGCCATGAATGGCAGATTAAACAGCCGGTATGGATGATAAGCCATGGTGTGCTGCTCTCGTTGCGTCGCGAAAAGCGTAAAGGCGGGCTGGCACAGGCGATGCGCAGTTCAAGGCAGCGGTTATGGCTGGCATCGGACAGCATGAGTCTGGAAGAATGGCGGCGGTTGCGACAGATATTGCTCAGCGGTGCACCGCGCAGCCCGGCAAAACCGGGCTGAAAGGGCCATGTTCATGGAAAGCTGACGCCGGGATTTTATGCGGCGTTAAAGCAGCGCATCCATTTCCAGCAGGATCTGTTCGCACCATTGTTGCAGACGTTCTTCGGTGAGATCGAACTGGTTCACATCATCCAGAGCCAGCCCGACGAAATGTTTACCGTCCGCACTCAGCGGTTTCGGGCTGGTAAACTCAAAGCCTTCCGTCGGCCAGAAACCAATGAAATGCACGCCAAGGGGAACCAGCTGATGATAAAGCATGCCGAGCGCGTCAAGGAACCATTCGCCGTAGCCGAGCTGATCGCCCATGCCATACATGGCTACGATTTTGCCGCGTAATTTAAGCGTCGGGAGTTGATTCCAGACCGCTTCCCAGTCTTCCTGGATTTCACCAAAATCCCATGTCGGGATGCCCAGGATCAGGATGTTGTAGTCTTCCATCCTGTCGGGATCAACATCTTTTATGTTATGCAAATCAACCAGTTCTTCACCTAAAATGTCGCGGATTTTTTCCGCTGCCATTTCGGTGTAACAGGTACTGGAACCGTAGAAAAGTCCGATCTTCATACTTGCTGCCATAACGTTATCAGAATACGAATGACAGGCAGTGTAGCAGATCCGGGCACAGGAAAGGCATAATGGCCGTCATGAGTAAGAGGAGTCGGGATGCCAAAACAAGATAATGCGAGCCAGCGGGATGTGACACCTGAGCAGATGGCCCGGGCGGTCAACGAAGCCGATCAGAGTCTGACGGAGCAGTTTCTGGACATGCTCTGGATTGAACGCAATCTTGCTGAAAATACACTGTCATCCTATCGTCAGGATCTGAAATCTCTGCTGGGCTGGCTGCATCATAATAATACGGATCTGCTGCATGTCAGCGCCGAAGATCTGCAGTTGTTTCTGTCTGAGAGGATCGAAGGGGGATATAAAGCCACCAGCTCAGCGCGGTTGCTCAGCGCGATGCGCCGCCTCTTTCAGTACATGAACCGCGAATCCGTGCGTCAGGATGATCCGACCGCGTTGCTGTCTTCGCCAAAATTACCGCAACGCCTGCCGAAAGACCTCAGCGAAGCGCAGGTTGACGCCTTACTGGCTTCACCGAGTGTCGATGTGCCTCTTGAACTGCGCGACAAAGCTATGCTGGAACTGCTTTATGCCACCGGTTTGCGTGTTTCCGAACTGGTCGGGCTGACGCTCAGTGATCTGAGCCTGAGGCAGGGAGTGGTAAGGGTTATCGGTAAAGGCAATAAAGAACGGCTGGTGCCGATGGGCGAAGAAGCCGTGTACTGGATTGAAAACTATTTCGAGCATGGCAGGCCGTGGCTGCTGAACGGGCAATCGCTGGATATCGTGTTCCCCAGCAACCGGGCGCAGCAAATGACACGCCAGACATTCTGGCATCGCATCAAACACTATGCGATCCTTGCGGGCATTGATGCAGAGCGGCTGTCTCCCCACGTTCTGCGCCACGCTTTCGCCACCCACTTATTGAATCACGGCGCAGATCTGCGCGTGGTGCAAATGTTGTTAGGTCACAGCGACTTATCGACCACACAAATCTATACCCATGTAGCGACTGAACGACTCAAACAGCTACATCAACAACATCATCCCCGTGCGTAACAGGCCGGAGAAAAAGGACGACATGATGAAAAAAGGTTTAATGCTGCTGACGCTTATGGCTGCGTGTATGAGTTCCGCCGTCCATGCTGACGAAGCAGCCATCAAAGCCACGCTGGGCAAACTGGGCATGAGCCATGCCGAAATCCAGCCTTCGCCGGTAACCGGCCTGAGCGCGGTCTCTTCCGACAGCGGCACCCTTTACATTACCGACGACGGAAAACACGTTTTGCAGGGGCCGCTGTATGACGTCAGCGGCAGTCATCCGGTTAACGTCACCAACAAAGCGCTGGTGAAGAAGATGGATGCATTACAAAACGAGATGATCATTTACAAAGCCAAAAACGAAAAGCATGTGATCACAGTATTTACCGACATCACCTGTGGCTATTGTCACAAGCTGCATCAGCAGATGCAGGACTATAACGATCTTGGTATAACCGTGCGTTATCTGGCCTTCCCGCGTCAGGGATTGAATTCTAAAACCGAGAAAGACATGCAGTCGGTCTGGTGTACAGGCAACCGCAAAACCAGTTTTGATGCGGCAATGCGTGGCGATGATGTTACGCCGGCAACCTGTCAATCCAGTGATATTGCGAAACACTTTGAGCTGGGCGTCCAGTTCGGAGTGACAGGCACTCCGGCCATTGTGCTGGAAGACGGTACTTTGATCCCTGGCTATCAGCCGCCAAAAGAAATGGCTGCCATGCTCGACCAGCAGGATCCTTCACATAAAACCGGTGGTTGATTTTTCGTGACCTTGCAGACCCAACTTCGCCGTCGGGAGGCGGCGGCTGGCGTGGATCTTCCCGCCGAACTCTCCCCGCTTTTACGCCGCCTGTATCTCGCCCGCGGTGTGACACAAAGCCAGGAGCTTGAGCGCAGCGTACGTGGCATGCTGCCTTATCAGCAACTTGATGGTATTGATACCGCCGTTGCCTTACTGCAAAAAGCACTGGCTGAACGTCTGCGCATAATTATCGTTGGCGACTTTGATGCTGATGGCGCAACCAGTACTGCGCTCACATTGCTCTCGTTGCGCAGTATGGGCTGTGGGAACCTGGATTATCTGGTGCCGAACCGTTTTGAAGATGGCTATGGTCTCAGCCCGGAAGTGGTCGAACAGGCGGCGTCACGCGGTGCAGAGTTGATCCTCACCGTTGATAACGGCATTTCTTCCCACGCGGGTGTGGCGCTTGCCCATGAAAAAGGCATTCAGGTGCTGGTCACCGATCACCACTTGCCGGGCGAAACATTGCCGGATGCCGAAGCGATCATTAACCCGAATCTGGTCGGCTGCGAGTTTCCGTCCAAATCGCTGGCAGGTGTTGGCGTGGCATTTTATCTGATGCTGGCGTTGCGCAGTGCATTACGCGAGAGCGGCTGGTTTGAACAACACGGCCTGGCTATCCCGAATCTGGCGGAACATCTGGATCTGGTGGCGCTTGGCACCGTGGCTGACGTCGTGCCGCTCGATGCCAACAACCGCATCATGGTGTATCAGGGGCTGAACCGTATTCGTGCCGGAAAATGCCGGGCGGGGATCCGTGCTCTGCTGGAAGTGGCCGGGCGCGAAGCCCGTACGCTGTGCGCCAGTGATTTAGGTTTTGCGCTCGGGCCACGGCTGAATGCCGCCGGACGTCTTGATGATATGTCGGTTGGTGTGGCGCTTTTACTCAGCGAAGACATCGGGCAGGCGCGTGCGCTGGCCAGTGATCTGGATGCGCTGAACCAGACCCGCCGTGAGATAGAGCAGGGCATGCAGGTCGAAGCACTGGCGCTGTGTGACAAACTGGAACGCAGCACCGACGCGCTGCCGTTCGGGCTGGCGATGTATCACCCCGAATGGCATCAGGGTGTGGTTGGCATTCTGGCATCACGCCTGAAAGAGCGCTTTAACCGTCCGGTGATAGCCTTTGCACCAGCGGGTGAAGGCATTCTCAAAGGCTCCGGCCGTTCTATCGCCGGTTTGCATATGCGTGATGCGCTGGAGCGTCTCGATACACTCAATCCCGGACTGATGATGAAATTTGGCGGCCATGCGATGGCGGCTGGCTTATCGCTTGAAGAGAGCAAGTTCGATGAATTTCGCGATAAATTCGCTGAACTGGTGGGCGAATGGCTGGATCCCGCTCATCTTGAAGGTGTGATCTGGTCGGATGGGGAACTGACTGCCCGCGAGCTGACCCTTGATACAGCTGAAATGCTGCGCGATGGTGGCCCGTGGGGACAGGCGTTCCCGGAACCAACCTTTGACGGCAGGTTCCGCATCCTGCAACAGAAACTGCTGAAGGAGCGTCATCTCAAGCTGATGATTGAACCTGTCGGCGGTGGTCCGCTTCTTGACGGCATTGCCTTTAATATCGATCCGACTTTCTGGCCGGACAGCAGTATCCGTGAAGTGCAGTTGGCCTACCGGCTGGATATCAATGAATTCCGTGGAAATCGCAACGTTCAGTTGATTATCGAACATTTATGGCCGAAATAAGCGATTTACGCCGGCAATAAACCCTGCAAAAAAACGGCTCCTTGCTATAAAAAGACCGCTAATTCCGTTAGAATCTGCGGTTCGAATGGCATTGGGCCAACTCCGAATCTAACGTAAGACGCGAAAATCATGTTTGAAATTAATCCGGTTAAAAACCGCATTCAGGACCTGTCCGATCGGACAGTGGTTCTTCGGGGGTATCTTTGACTATGATGCCAAGAAAGAACGCCTCGAAGAAGTAAACGCCGAGCTGGAACAGCCGGACGTATGGAACGAGCCAGAACGTGCGCAGGCGCTGGGCAAAGAGCGTTCCTCTCTGGAAGCTATCGTTGAAACCATCGATGAGTTGTTGCAGGGCGCAGAAGATGTCACCGGCCTGCTGGAACTGGCTGTAGAAGCCGACGATGAAGACACCTTCAATGAGACGGTTGCTGAACTCGATGTACTGACCGCCAAACTGGAACAGCTTGAATTCCGCCGCATGTTCTCCGGTGAATACGACAGTGCGAGCTGCTACCTCGATATCCAGGCTGGTTCCGGTGGTACGGAAGCACAGGACTGGGCGAGCATGTTGCTGCGCATGTATTTGCGTTGGGCGGAAGCCAAAGGTTTCAAAACTGAAGTTATCGAAGAATCGGATGGTGAAGTGGCAGGGCTTAAATCTGCGACCATCAAGATCATCGGCGATTATGCGTTTGGCTGGCTGCGTACCGAAACCGGCGTCCATCGCCTGGTGCGTAAGAGCCCGTTTGATTCCGGCGGTCGTCGCCATACCTCGTTCAGTTCCGCGTTTGTGTATCCGGAAGTGGATGACGATATCGAAATCGAAATTAACCCTGCCGACCTGCGTATCGACGTATACCGCGCGTCAGGTGCGGGTGGTCAGCACGTCAACAAAACGGAATCTGCGGTACGTATTACCCACCTTCCGACCAACATTGTGACCCAATGTCAGAACGACCGCTCCCAGCATAAAAACAAAGATCAGGCCATGAAGCAGATGCGTGCGAAGCTTTATGAGTATGAGATGCAAAAGAAAAATGCGGACAAACAGCAGCTGGAAGACAACAAGTCTGACATCGGCTGGGGCAGCCAGATTCGTTCTTACGTGCTGGACGATTCCCGTATCAAAGATTTACGCACGGGTGTTGAAACGCGAAATACGCAGGCCGTACTGGATGGCGACCTGGATAAATTCATTGAGGCAAGTTTGAAAGCCGGGTTATGAGGAACCAAAATGTCTGAGCAACAACCAGCAGCGCAAAGTGCAGAAAATGTACCAGATCTTAACAACGAGCTGAAATCTCGTCGTGAGAAGCTGGCTTTACTGCGCGAATCCGGTATCGCTTTCCCTAACGATTTCCGTCGTGACAGCATCTCTGATGAATTGCATGCGAAATATGGCGAAAAGACCAACGAAGAACTGGAAGCATTAAACATCGAAGTCACCGTGGGTGGCCGTATGATGACCCGCCGTATCATGGGCAAGGCGTCTTTTGTCACCCTGCAGGATGTCGGCGGCCGTATCCAGCTTTACGTGGCTCGTGATGATCTCGCTGAAGGCATCTATAACGAGCAATTCAAAAAATGGGATCTGGGCGATATTCTGGGTGCGACCGGTAAGCTGTTCAAAACCAAGACCGGCGAGCTGTCGATCCATTGTTCTGAACTGCGTCTGCTGACCAAAGCGCTGCGTCCGTTGCCGGATAAATTCCACGGCTTGCAGGATCAGGAAGCGCGTTACCGTCAGCGTTATCTCGACCTGATCGCTAACGAAGATTCCCGTAAAACCTTCAAGATCCGTTCTCAGATCATGTCGGGCATCCGCAGCTTCATGGTGGAAAACGGCTTCATGGAAGTCGAAACCCCGATGATGCAGGTGATCCCTGGCGGCGCGGCGGCGCGTCCGTTCATCACTCACCATAATGCGCTTGATATCGACATGTACCTGCGTATCGCGCCGGAACTGTATCTGAAACGTCTGGTTGTCGGTGGCTTCGATCGTGTCTTCGAAATCAACCGTAACTTCCGTAACGAAGGTGTTTCTCCGCGTCATAACCCAGAGTTCACCATGATGGAACTCTACATGGCGTACGCGGATTACAAAGACCTGATCGTTCTGACCGAATCCCTGTTCCGCACCCTGACTGAGTCCGTTCTGGGCAGCAGTGTGGTGCAGTACGGCGACCAGACCTTCGATTTCGGCAAGCCATTCGCCAAGCTGACCATGCGTGAAGCGATTTGCAAATACCGTCCGGAAACTGACGTTGCGGATCTCGACGATCTGGCAAAAGCGACCGCTATTGCAGAATCACTCGGTATCAAAATCGAGAAGAGCTGGGGCCTGGGCCGTATCGTGACCGAGATCTTCGAAGAAACTGCCGAAGCACAGCTGATCCAGCCAACGTTCATTACGGAATATCCGGCAGAAGTTTCTCCGCTGGCGCGCCGTAATGATGTGAACCCTGAAATCACTGACCGTTTCGAATTCTTCATCGGTGGGCGTGAAATCGGTAACGGCTTCTCCGAGCTGAACGATGCAGAAGACCAGGCACAGCGCTTTGCTGATCAGGTTTCTGCGAAAGATGCAGGCGATGACGAAGCGATGTTCTATGACGAAGACTACGTGACAGCGCTGGAACACGGCCTGCCACCGACTGCCGGTCTGGGCATTGGTATTGACCGTATGGTGATGCTGTTCACTAACAGCCACACCATCCGCGACGTTATCCTGTTCCCGGCGATGCGTCCGCAGACTCAGAAATAAGTTTTCTTCAGAAACTACAAAAGGGCGCTCCGGCGCCTTTTTTCATGCTGCAGATCACGACAAATGCTAACTGCTTAAAACTCCAGCGCTTATCCGCAATCACGTCTTGCTCCGCCGTCGTAACCGGTTATAATGCCAGTCGCACACCTAAGCGGGTGTAGTTCAATGGTAGAACGGCAGCTTCCCAAGCTGCATACGAGGGTTCGATTCCCTTCACCCGCTCCAAAAACTTCTTCCTCAAATCTGTTCAATACCCCAAAAAAATTCACTACCCAATCCCGATTATTCGTATTTCCTGTACGTCGTTTCTGCATGTCTAAATTTTGAACTCAAAAGTTTAAAAACTATGCAAATCAGCTACCTCCCCTGCGAAGGGAAGGGTTGGGG